>NZ_DAIUJO010000051.1:0-27514 GCF_036848755.1 Sinomonas sp.
ACGCGCTCAAGGGGATCGGCGGCGTCCTCGGCAACGTCGGGCAGGCAGCCCGCCCAGGCCAAGCTGACCGACCAGCCGACTCCTATCCGGAGGGAGATGTCGGGGGTGCGGTGCAGGGCGGAGGCGATATGCAGACGCGCGGCCTGGAGGAGGACGCCCGCGCATTCGAGGAAGAAGCCGCCCGCCGCTCGGAGCTCGACGCGGAAGCTGAGCGCATCCTTCGTCACCACTCGGCCGTGGGGACCCTGAACATCCCGGACGCCGACATTCCCGATCCGGAGATTCCAGACCCCAATCTGTCCGACGCCGATCTGCCGGAGACGCCTCCGCAACAGAGTCACGATCGGCCCTGAGTCGCGGGACAGACGCCACGGCGCCCCACAACGCCGTGCGCGCCGCCCCGGCCTATAATGGGAAGTCCGCCCGGGAACACGTAAGGGTTCGCGGGCGTTGACACGTGAGTCGGCTCCCCGAGCCGGACCGCAGAACGTGAGGGAGAAGATATGAGCGACCGCAGCCTGCGCGGCATGCGCCTGGGTGCACAGTCGATGGAGAGCGAAGCTGGCGTCGAGCCGGCTCCCCGCCAGCGCGTCGAGTACCGCTGCGAGGACGGCGAGCAGGTCTTCGTGACGTTCTCGTCCGAGGCGGAGATTCCTCCCGTCTGGACATCGAAGACCGGCAAGGAAGCCTTCCTTGTCGATGGTGAGCGCCCCTCCGAGAACTCGGAGAAGGCAGTGCGCACGCATTGGGACATGCTCCTCGAGCGGCGCAGCATCCCCGAGCTTGAGCAGATCCTCCAGGACCGTCTGGCCCGGCTGCGCGAGAAGCGCGGCGAGCGGGTCTGAGGTCCCGGAAAAGCCAGAAGGGCGGGAACCGAGAGGTTCCCGCCCTTCTGGCTGTCTGGCGTGGGCAGCCCGGCGTCTCAGATTCCCGGTGCCCGCTCGATCACGCTGCTAGTGCTGCCCGCGTCGTGTGAGCTGCTTCCAACGGTCCATCACGCCCCACTTCGTGACGTTGAGCATGGCCTCGACCACAATGTTGCCGCTCATCTTCGAGGCGCCCAGTTCGCGCTCGACGAAGGTCACGGGCACCTCGGCGACCTTGAGCCCCATCCTCGCGACGCGCCACGCGAGGTCCACCTGGAAGCCATAGCCGACCGACTCGACCGCGTCGAGATCGAGCTTCTCGAGCGTGGTGCGACGGAAGGCCCGATACCCCGCCGTCATGTCCTTGATGCGGAGGCCGAGCATCAGCCGGGCGTAGGTGCTTCCTGTGCGCGAGATGAGCTGCCGGTAGACCGGCCAATTGACGACCGTTCCGCCCTGGACCCAGCGGGAGCCGATCACGAGGTCCGCGCCCTGTTCGATGGCCTCGAGGAGGCGCGGCAGCTGCTCGGGCTGGTGGGACCCGTCGGCGTCCATCTCGACCACGACGTCGTAGTCCCTCTCGAGGGCCCACTTGAAGCCCGCGATGTAGGCGGCGCCAAGCCCTTCCTTCCCCTTGCGGTGCATGACGTGCACCTGCGGGTCTTCGGCCGCGATGCGGTCTGCAAGCTCACCCGTTCCGTCAGGGCTGTTGTCGTCGGCCACCAGGACGTCGGAGGCCGGAACTGCCGAGCGCAGCCGACCGAGGGTCTTGGGCAAGGACTCGAGCTCGTTGTACGTCGGGATGATCGTCAGAATGCGCACGCAGGAGTCCCTTTCGAGGCTGGGTCACGGGTCCATGCCCCCGCGCGAGGGCACAGTCGCCCATTATATCCAGCCCGTCGGCAGGCCCACGCGCCTTCGGGCCAGTCGCGGGGCTGGCAGCTGGTCAGTCCCCCGACTGTTTTCTACTGACACGTGGGCCTGCCCCCGAGGGCAGTGCCACCGCCCATGAAGGGCAGCGGCTGGACCTTCCGCAAGCGGCGGCCCGATGTCAAACGATCCTACGTTGCCCCTCCGGTGTGTCAACCGTCCTTTCACCTGCGAAGACGTGCGTTTCTCCTACTCAGGAGCAGTTTCAGCAGGCGTGAAAAGCACGTTGTGTTTCGGAATCCCGACGCTCGACGTGCGTCGCCGGGGGCACCGGATCTCGACTTCAGGCCCCAAATCCGTCGGCGCGGTACAGCTCTTCGCCCCGGTGAACCGTGGCAAGGCACCGCGGAGCGTTTTCTGTATCGAGGGCTGGCAAGAGTGGGGTCCGCGCCCGAGGGTCGGTGCTCCAGGCCTGCACGCGCTCGTCTGCGACCTGAACCATGAGCTCGTCGACCTCCCAGATGGCAAAGCTCGCGGGCGCTCCGGGGACGAGCTGACCCATGAGAGGCTCGCGAGAGCGGATTGCGCGCCAGCCCGCACGTGTGTGGCCTATGAACGCCGCCCGCGCCGAAATGCGCTCAGATGGGCTCGAATGGCGCAGGCACGCAGCGATGCTTGCCCACGGATCGAGCTCGCACACCGGGCTGTCGCTGCCGAAGCACAACGGGACGCCAGCCGCCGCGAAGCTCGCGAAGGGGTTCATTCCCATGCTCCGTTCCCCGACCCGGCGCTCGTAGAGACGGCCTTTCCCGCCCCATGCAGCATCGAAGAGCGGCTGCGCGCTCACGGTTACGGCATAGCTCGCCAACGCCGATATGGCTTCGGAAGAGGCCATCTCGACGTGCTCAAGCCGGTGGCCGGCAGCCCGGACGGACGAGGAACCCGCGAGCTCGGTCGCGAGAGCCAAACCGTCGAGCGCAATCTGCAGGGCCCCCTCGCCGATCACGTGGAAGCCGCCTTGGATCCCAACCTCGGAGCAGGCGGCAAGATGACGGCCCACCTGCTCGGGGCTGAGGTAAGCGGTTCCGCGTTGGCCGACAGCGTCGTCGTAGTCGGCCAACAGCAGGGCGGTGTGCGACCCGATCGAGCCGTCGATGTTCAAGTCGCCCGCGAGCCCCAGGACGGGGACGCCGATCGAGTCGAGGATCTCGCGCGCCTCGTCCGCGGACTGGCTCAGCTCGCCCCAATACGCGAAGACTTCGGGGAGGCTCCGTCCCCCGGCTGCTTCCGCGTCGTCGAACGCCCCGAGGAGCAGCCGTAGGTCCTCGGCGCCACTGATCTGGGGTGCCGCCTGCTCTACGAGCGCAACGTAGCCCCGGCTCGCGGCGTGCTCGAGCGCCGTGCGGTGCAGCGCACGGATCTCCTGCCGGCCGGACGGCCGCGCGACGGCTCGTGCAGCGGTCAGGGCGCCCCTGGTCGCGAGGATCCCGTTCCAACCGTCCCTGCGGCTCGCGGCGCCGCCGTCGAGCCCCGCTGCCGCGGCCAACGCCGGCGAGACGAGCGCCGAGTGAACGTCTACACGTGTCAGGAGCGCTCTGCGCCCACCCACCGCACGCTCGAGTTCTCCCGCCGCGGGCAACGCCGGATCTTCCCACGTGGACTCGTCCCACCCGTGGGCGTAGAGGGTGCCGGCGCCCTCCGCTGCACCTCGCTCTACGGCGCGGAGGAGCTCGGTCGCCGAACGGACGGCGGACAGATCGAGCGACCGGAGGGCCAGGCCGGTGTCCGAGAGGTGGACGTGCGAATCGACGAATCCGGGCGTCACGACAGCCCCGTCGAGGTCGACGATCCGCATGCTCGAATCGGCGATCGATGCCGCAGCCTGCTCCGAGCCCACCCAGGCCACTGTGCCGCCGTCTACCAACATCGCGGAGGCGAGAGGGTCCGCCGTCGAGTAGACGGAGCCGTTGCGGTACAGGGTGAGCTGGCGCCCAGAGGACATGGAAATGCCTTTCAGTATGTTCGGCGGCGTCCGGCGCCGCGAGAAGGGGCTAGTCGGAGACGCCGGAGTAGGCGACGATTCCCCGCTTGATGCTGTCGATCGCCGCGTGGGCGAGACGCCGAAGCCGCGGCTCGATGCCGGGCACGTCCGCAAGCTGATCGAGGAGGTCCACGACCTGCTTGACCCAGCGCACGAAGTCGCCCGCCGCGAGCTCCGTCCCGGAGAGCACGTTCTGGAGGTCCCGTCCGCGGGCCCATTTGTAGAGCGGCCAGACGAGCCCGAAATCGGGCTCGCTGGTGCGGGGAAGGCGGTGCTGGTCCTCGACATCCTCGAGTTTTGACCATTCGCGAACCAGGACGTCGACGGCGACGTCGAGCGAGATGCTCGGCATCTTCGGCGGGAGCCCTGGCTCGTCGCGCTTCGCCTGGTAGACGAGGGTGCTTGCAAGTGCTGCCAGCTCCGCCTCGTCGACGTCGTCAAAGGCGCCAGCACGCAGCGCGAGGGCCGTGAGGAGGTCTTTGTCCCCGTAGATGCGCCGCAGCTTCTGGCCCTCGTCTGTGACCCGCACATCGCCGTCTGTGCCCTCGAGGCAGCCATAGGACTCGAGCACGTCGCACACCCGGTCGAAGGTCTTGGCGATCGTGTTTGTCCTGCCCTTGATCTGCTCGCCGAGCCGGTCGGTCTCCTTGCGCAGTTTCGTCCACCGGTCGGCCCAGCGGGCGTGCTCCTCCCGCTCGGCGCAGCCGTGGCAAGGATGGGCGCGGAGCTGCCGGCGGAGCTCGACGATGCGCCGCTCAGTGTCCTCATAGCCGTCCGCAAACGCGAAATCCCGGCGGGAGCGGCGCTTCCGGCCAGTACTGGGTCCCTCTGACCGGGAACGATCGACGGCGTGCCGCATGGAGGCGGCGAGGTCGCGACGATCCTTGGGACGCTTGGGGTCGAAATGCTTCGGGATCCGGATGCGCGCAATCGGCTCGAGCGGGCCGTCGAGATCTTGGAATCCGATGCGTCGCAGGTTGTGGTCGAACGTGAGCACGTGCGGCCGAGGCTCACGCGCATTCGTGTCTGCGGAGAGCACCACTGCGGACCCGCCGAGGCGCCCGTGGGTGATTTCGACGACGTCGCCCGGCTGGAGGCGCGCGAGGGAGTCCACGACCATGTTCCGCCGGGCCCGGCCGGCTTCGCGTGATGCGTACTTCTCGGCGGCGGCGAGTTCCTCACGGAGCCGCTGGTACTCCCGGAAATCGCCGAGATGACAGGCCATCGCCTTCTCGTAGCCCGCGAGCGACTCTTCTCGTTCCCGCACCTGCCGGGCGAGCCCGACCACCGAGCGGTCCGCTTGGAACTGGGCGAACGAGCTCTCGAGGATCTCTCGGGTGCGCTTTCGCCCGAACTGGGCGACGAGATTGATGCTCATGTTGTACGTCGGGCGGAAGCTCGAATTGAGCGGGTAGGTCCGCCGGGAAGCAAGGCCTGCCAGGGCGGCGGGGTCGAGCCCGGGGCGCCACTGCACCACCGCGTGGCCCTCGACGTCGATCCCGCGTCGTCCCGCGCGTCCTGTGAGCTGGGTGTACTCCCCCGCGGTGATGTCGACATGCGCCTCACCGTTGAACTTCTCGAGCTTCTCGATGAGGACGCTGCGTGCGGGCATGTTGATTCCGAGGGCAAGGGTCTCGGTCGCGAAGACGGCTTTGACGAGTCCCGCTGCAAACAGCTTCTCGACGACTTCCTTGAACGCCGGGAGGAGCCCCGCGTGGTGCGCAGCGAGCCCCCGGAGGAGGCCTTCCCGCCAAGACCAGAAATTGAGGATGCCCAGGTCGGCGGGCGGAAGGTCCTTCGCCGCCTCCTCGACGACGGCTGAGATCTCCGCTCTCTCGGCCGCCGAGGTGAGGTCGAGCCCTGCGTCGACGCACTGCTGGACTGCGGCGTCGCAGCCTGCGCGGGAGAAGATGAAGTCAATCGCGGGCAGGAGGCCCTGACGTTCGAGCGACTGGATCATCTGCGGCCGGCTCGCCCGCGTTCCCGCCGTCTGCGCGCCGTCGCCGCCGCGGCCTGCGCCGGCCTTGATGCCGCGCTGCCGCTCGTCGCGCCGATTCGTCCGGCCGCCATGCGAGAACCGCGAGCGGTGTTGGGCATGCACCTCGCGGCGGGCGATGTCGACCAGTTCGGGGTTGACCGCAGTCAGTTCGCGGGGATCCTCGGCCGAGCCGAGGCCGACGGCGGACGGCGCCCCTTCCGCTGCGTCTCCGACATGGTCATGGACATCGGCGAGGTCCTCGAACGACTGCCTGGTCGCGAACAGGTCCACGAGCCTGCGGCCCACCATGACGTGCTGCCAGAGGGGAACGGGGCGGTGCTCCGAGACGACGATGTCCGTCTCGCCCCGGACGGTATCGAGCCACGCCCCGAACTCCTCAGCGTTCGAGACGGTTGCGCTGAGCGAGACGAGGCGGACATCACGTGGGAGGTGGATGATGACCTCTTCCCAGACGGCACCCCGGAAGCGGTCCGCGAGGTAGTGGACCTCGTCCATCACCACGTAGCCCAGGCCGACGAGTGTCGACGAACCGGCGTACAGCATGTTGCGCAGGACCTCGGTCGTCATGACGACGACGGGAGCCTCCCCGTTGACCGTCACGTCGCCCGTCAGGAGCCCTACTCGATCCTGCCCATACGCCTCGGCGAGCTCGGTGTACTTCTGGTTCGAGAGCGCCTTGATCGGCGTCGTATAGAACGCCTTGAGCCCCTTGCGGAGTGCGAGGTGGACGGCGAACTCCCCCACGACGGTCTTGCCGGCGCCTGTGGGCGCCGCAACGAGGACACCCCGTCCTGCCTCGAGGGCGCGGCACGCTTCGCGCTGGAAGGGATCGAGCGGGAACGGAAGCTCGGCTGAAAACGCCCCTAGCTCTGTCTTCGCGAAGGCCCTGCGTTCTGCGTCAAGTGCGAAACGCTCGGCCGGGGTGAGGTTCTCGGGGGCGGTGGACATAGGTCCAGCCTAGAACTTGTCGAGGTCCTCGCGTGACGTGGGTGTATCGGCGATCGCCTCGGTCTCCTGCATGGCCTTGACCTGACGCCGCGCCTTCCTCTTGTCCTGGAGAAGGCAAAGTCCGATCGCCGCGAAGAACAGCGCGAGCAGCGGGATGGCCAGCATGAACATCGAAATGGCGTCGGCGCCCGGGGCGGCTACCGCTGCCAAGACGAAGACGAGCAGTACCGTAATGCGCCACGCCTTGAGGATCACCCGACCCGGAAGGACACCTGCCGCGTTGAGGCCCACGAGAACGACCGGCACAAGGAAGGCCAGACCCAGGAAGAGGACCATGTGGGTCACGAAATCGATGTACTCGCGCCCGTCGATGAGGTTGGAGAACCCCGATGGCGTGAACTGCGTGAGCGCGCGGACCACGTTGGGGGTCACGATCCACCCGATCCACACCCCCGCGAGGAACAGCGGAACGGCCGCCGCCATGTAGCCGAGCGTGTAGCGCCTCTCCTTCACCGTGAGTCCGGGCATGATGAAGGCCCAGATCTGATAGATCCAGATCGGACTCGAAATGACCAGGCCGATCTGGATCGCAAGCTGCAGCTTGAAGTCGAACGGCGAACCCACGGTGGAGAAGTTGACGCCGGAAATTCCGCCGGTCCGCTGGGCGATGCTGCGCACCGGCTCCTGGAGGGCCTCGAGGATCGGGTCATACAGGAACCAGCCCGCGACGGCGCCGACGAGGACACCGGCGGCTGACTTGATAAGGCGGTTCTTGAGCTCCCGAAGGTGCTCCATGAGGGGCATCCGGCCTTCGGGATTGGCCTTCCGCCCCTTGGGCGTGGCCACGCTCAGGCGCGCTGGGACGGGCCGGCCGTACCGCCGTCGCCCTCTTCAGCGCCCTTGGGCGGAATCACCTTGCCCTCGACCGGGGATTCAGCAGTCTCCGAGGACGCGGAGGGCGACGAAGGGGACTCCGGCTTGTTGCCCTCGTTCCTCATTTCCTTGACCTCGGAGCGGAGGATCCGCATGGACTGGCCAAGGCTTCGCGCCATGGTCGGAAGCTTGGGCCCTGCGAACAGCAGCAGTGCCACAACAATGATGATGACGATAGGCCATGGGCTATCGAAGAGTCGTCCCACAAGAAGTCCTTTCCTTCTTAACCAGTCTAGATGAGTCCTAGGTCACGGAGGGACTGAGCCTGCCCCCGTTGCCTTCGCCGCGCGATCCTCCGTTCCCGGCGAGCCGCCCGGCGCGCGAGTCTGCCCTCCTCGTATGCCCGGCGGGCGTCGTCCGGATGGGCGAAAACCGCGCGGCCCGGCGCGCCTCGCGTGGCGTCCGCAAGGTCTGCGGCGCCGTCCGCCTCGACGGTCGGGCTCACAGAGAGGACCTCCGCGAAGGAAGAGGCCCCATCTCGAAGGAAGCGGAGCGCCTTGCGCACGAGCCAGAAGCCTGCCGAGACCGTCGCCACCGCGGTGCCGAGAAGCAGCACCGCCCACAGGAGAACCCAGAACCACCACGGCATGCGACGAGCCTATCTGCTGCGGGCGGTGTCGAGCGCACGCGACAGCCAGGCCCGACTCGCTGCGACTGCCCGGTCCGGCCCCTCGAGGGCAACCGAGCCGCCGAACTGCGCCAGGAACCGTGGGAGCCAATCGGGGTCTGACACGCGCACTCCCACGCGACGGCTGCCGTCCTCGAGGTCTATGCCGTCTTCGGCAGCGTATTCATGTTCGACCCACAACGCCTCCGGCGCGAGGCGGAGCACGGCGACGATGTCCGTGTCCCGTGGCTCGACCATCTGTTGTGCGGGCAAGGCTTCGAAGTCGCCGGGGAGCGGAACGGGCTCGGCCGGTTTGAGACTCACAATCCGGTCCACTCGAAAGACTCGCCGCTCCTCAACCCGATGGCAATACGCATCGACGTACCACCGGTCACCGTCCGAACGCAGGCCCAGCGGATTCACGAGGCGCTCGGTGCGTTCGTCCTTCGTGGGATTCAGATAGTCGAGCCAGAGCGTCTGGCCTTCGGCAACAGCGGCGCGGAGCACAGGGACGAGTTCAGCGTTGCGCTGCGGCTCCGACTTGAGGTCGACTTCTGGAATCGACCCCATGCCCTTCAACGTGGCCGCGCTCACCTTGGCCGCAAGCGAGCGGATCGCGGGCTGCTCGTCCTCGGACGCCATCGGCAGGAGGGTCTGAAGTCCGAGCTGAAGCGACAGGGCCTCCTCGATGCTCAGCCGGCGGGGCTTGGCCAGGTCGGGCGCGTTCGCAAGGCTCACCACGCCGTCGTTCACTTGGACCTCGATGAAGTCCTGCCATCCGCCGAGATCCGTCGGACCCGAGAATTCGAGCACGCTGAGCTCCTGGATGAGCGCCCGCGGGGTGATTCCGTACCGTGACGCAGCCTCCGCCACCCGGACCGGGCCCTGGATGAGGAACGGCACGAGGTCAACGATCCGGCTCAGACGGTCCTCTGACGTCGTCGTCCGCCGCGCTAGAGGGCCCGAGGTGACCGGTGCTGCCCCCGTCGTTCCGAGGGCCTCCAGGGCCCCCTCGAGACGTCGTACGACTGCCTCGGCAAGCTCGGCAGGCGCCTCGACGATCAGCGCGTCGCCAAAGCCGGCGAGGTAGTCGGCGGCAACGCTCACGTCCTGATAGGCGTACTCCCCCACGTCCCATCCCTCGGGCGCCTCAGCATCGGGGAGCTGGTTCCACGCCATCCTGAGCTCGAGCGCACGGCCCTCGGCGATGCGGAGACGGGCACTCTGCGCCGGCATGGCCACGAGCTCCTCGAGCTGGTCGTGCACGGCACCGGCAGGGGCAGGGTCGAAGGAACGCTCAGCGCCCAGCACGATGCGGCCCCGAATCCTCGAGAGCCGGAAGACACGGGCCGCGCCGCGCGCCGTGTCGTAGCCGACGAGGTACCACTGTCCGTACCGCTGGCCCAGGCCCCACGGCTGGACGCGCCGCTCTTCCTCCCGACCGGTGCTCGTCGCGTAGTAGTGGAACCTGATCTCGGCCCGGCGGGACGCGGCGTCCGCCAGGATCGCGTAGCGCGGATCGCCGATGCGGACCCGGGGCTGCACAAGCGAGGGCGGCGAGTCCGGCAGGGCACCCGCGGCCTCGAGCCGTCGCAGGGCGGCGCGCGCAGGCGCCGCCGCGAGCGCGCCCTGACACGCGAGGCCAGCAAGGGCGAGGAGGGAACGCTCCTGCGGTGTGAACTCGAGTTCCGGCAGACGGAAGAGCCGTGGATCGATGCGATAGAGCGACGCGGGGGCCGCACTGTCCTCGCGCTCGTAGCCTTGGCGCTCGGAGATCTCCGCACCCAGCGCCCTGAGGTCGGCCTTGTCCCGTTCGAACTGGCGCTCGACGGTCTCCCTGTCGCGCTCCGCGCCCTTTGCCCAGCCGTAGACGTCCCGCAGCAACCGGTCACGGGAGATCCCGCGCTCGGTGTGGAGGAGTGCGATCAGGAGGTTGAGGAGACGTTCGGTCTTCTTCTGGGACACATCTGCAGGCTACCCGGAACACGCCGCTGGCCGGGGACGGCGAAACCGCCCCCGGCCAGCCGAGAAGTTCAGGATCAGCGGATCCCCACCAGATCGACGACAAAGACCAGGGCTTCGTTGGGCCCGATCGCCCCGCCCGCCCCGCGTGAGCCGTAGGCCAGCTCGGACGGGATCTCAAGCCGACGGCGGCCGCCCAGCTTCATGCCGAGGAGACCTTGGTCCCACCCTTGGATGACTTGGCCGACGCCGACCCGAAAGTCCAAGGGCGCCCCTCGGTTCCAGCTCGCGTCGAACTCCTCGCCGGTGGACCAGGCAACGCCGACGTAATGGGCGGAGACCGTGTCACCGGCGGCGACCTCGAGCCCGTCGCCCTCGACGAGGTCCACAATCTTGAGCTCGGTAGGCACCGGACCCTCAGGGAAGTCGATCTCGGGCTTCTGCCGGTCGTAGCTGCGCTGTCCGAAGGACATGGCTGTTCCTCTCGTTGGGCGGATAGTTCGGTGCTGAATCCTACTGGACGCCCAGGATGTCGACGACGAAGACGAGGTCGCCCTTCGCCCCGCCCTGGCCTTGGTCCCCGTAGGCCTGTGCGGCCGGGATGACGAGCAACACCCTCGATCCGACGGTCTTGCCGGTCAGTCCGTCAGTCCAGCCCTGGATCACTTGGCTCAGCGCGAACGTCGCCGGAGTACCACGATCGTAGCTGGAGTCGAACTTGGTCCCGTCGGAGAGGTTGACGCCGACGTAGTTCGCCACGATGGTGTCACTCGACTGCACTACGGCTCCCTTGCCCTTGATGAGATCCTGGGCGATGAGCTTGGTGGGCTTCGCGACCCCCTTGACGTCGATCTGCGGGACGCCCTTCGAGTCAGTGGTCACCTTGGGCAGGCCCGGGGGCGGGGTCACGACGTCGCCCTCGGGCTTCGAGAGCGGCGCCGGGATGTCCTTGGCGTCGGTGATCTTGAGGATGAGGAGCGTCGTCGTGCCGTCACCGCCCTGCTCCGCGCTCACAGGCGGCGTTGCATAGGCGAGGTAGGAGCCGACCTTGGCACCGACGAGGGCGTTGTACAGCGTTGCGTTCTGCTGCTGGAGGCTGCTGTCCACCGGGACCTTCTCCGGCTGGCCGGAGGAGAACGTGTCGCCCAGGACGCTGCCGTCCGTCCCCTTGAGCGCGAGGACGTTGACGACGGCGGACTGGCCCGCCTTCACGGCGGCGCCGCTTCCGTCCTGAATCATCTTCACGGTGAGCGACGAGACCGTCAGCGGCTTCGCGAAGTCGACCGTCGGAGCCTTGTCCGTGGTCGTGACCTTCAGGGAGCTCAGGGCGTTGACGTCGCCCGCACTCTGGCTCGTAGGCGTGGGCTGGCTCGACGAGCTTCCGGAGCTACACCCTGCGATGAGCAGGGCGAGGGGCAGCAAGAGCGCAATGAGTCGGCGCACTGATCAACTTCCTGTGGGGGTGTCCGCCACGTCCGTGGCGGCGGTCGGGGGCCCTGTGGCCCCCTCTAGGGTAGCGGCTCTGGCTGTGAGGGCATCCTGCCGCTATCCCGCGAAGGGACGAAGTGTGTCAAGAAGCTCGTCGACCCTCGGATCCTCATTCGCGAACGGGTCCTTGCACAGGATCGTGTGGTGGGCTCGATCGTTGAGCTTGAGGTGCACCCAGTCCACGGTGTAGTCAGCGCCGGCCGCCTGCGCGGCCTGGACGAATCGGCCGCGAAGCCTCGCACGCGTCGTCTGGGGCGGCGTGTCCATCGCCTCCTTGATGGCGGCGTCGTCAACGAGCCGGGCCGCTCCTCCGTGGCGCTGGAGCAGGAAGAAGAGGCCGCGCTCGGGGCTGATGTCGTGATAGGTCAGGTCGAGCTGGGCGACGCGAGCGGAATCGAGGTCCACATCGTGCCGTGAGCAGTAGGAGTCGATGAGCTTCTTCTTGATCGCCCAGTCCACCTCGGTATCGATGGTCGAGGTGTCGCCCGTCTCGATCGCTGTGAGGGTCCGGTCCCACAGGTCGAGGATCCGGGGCACATGCGGGGTATGCGCGCCGTACTCCTGCACGAACTGGGCGGTCTTCTCAAGGTAGAGGCGCTGCATGTCGATGGCCGTGAGCTCGGAGCCGTTGGCGAGGCGCACGACGGCGCGTCCGGAGAGGTCGTGCGAGATCTCCCGGATGCTGCGGATGGGGTTCTCCATGCGCAGGTCCCGCATGATGACCCCGGATTCGATCATTCGCAGCACGAGGTCGACCGTGCCGACCTTCATCATCGTCGTGGTCTCCGCCATGGTCGAATCCCCGACGATGACGTGGAGCCGCCGGAAGTGCTCCGCGTCCGCGTGCGGCTCGTCTCGGGTATTGATGATCGGCCGTGAGCGAGTCGTGGCGGAGGAGAGCCCCTCCCAGATGTGGTCGGCGCGCTGGGAGAAGGCATAGATCGGGCCGTGAGGAGTCCGGAGCACCTTCCCGGCACCGCAGAGCAGCTGGCGCGTCACGAGGAACGGGATGAGGATCTCAGCGAGGCGCGAGAACTCGGTGCGCCGCGGGATGAGGTAGTTCTCGTGGCTCCCGTACGAGTTGCCCGCGGTGTCCGTGTTGTTCTTGAACAGGTAGACGCTGCCGTCGAAGCCCTCCTCGTGGAGACGCTTCTGGGCCTCGTCGATGAGGTCGACGAGGATCCGCTCGCCCGCCCGGTCATGGGCAACGAGTTGGGCGACGTCGTCGCACTCCGCCGTCGCGTACTCCGGGTGGGAGCCCACGTCGAGGTACAGCCGCGACCCGTTGCCCAGGAAGACGTTCGATGAGCGCCCCCAACTGACGACCTTCCGGAACAGGTACCGTGCGACCTCTTCGGGGGCAAGCGGACGCCCCTGAGGGCTCGAGTAGGCGATGCCGAACTCTGTCTCGACACCGAAGATGCGGCGGTCCACGCGGCTCCTTACGACTAGTAGCTGACCCGTGACGAGAGCAGCCTCAGATCGGTACGGACAAGAGTTCCTCGAGCTCCTCGCCGGCGATCCGCCTGAAGGCACGGCGGACACCGCGCTCGGTCTCCGAGTGGCGGTCGAGGACCCCGACCTCGAGACTCAGGGGCGTCTCGGTGCGATCCTCGCGCAGAGCCTTCGCGGCGAGCTGGATCGCCTCCGTGAAGGAGGCCTCGGCGCTCCAACCAGCAATGACCGACTCGGCAACGCGCTCTGCCGCGCCGCCCATGACCACGAACCGGCGTTCGTCGGCGATCGAACCGTCGAAGGTGAGGCGGAAGAGATGGTCCGAGCCGACGTCGTGCCCCACCTCCGCGACCGTGAGCTCGACCTCGAAGGGCTTCTGCTCAGCGGTGAAGACAGCACCGAGGCTCTGGGCATAGACGCTCGCGAGGCCGCGGCCCGTCACGTCGACCCGGTCGTACGAATAGCCTCGGACGTCCGCGTACCGCACACCTGCCTGCCGAAGGCTCTCGAACTCGTTGTATTTGCCGACAGCGGCGAACGCGATCTTGTCGTAGATCTCGCCGATCTTGTGCAGCGACGGCGACGGATTCTCCGCGACGAGGGCGATTCCTTCCCTGCAGCTCAGCACGACGACGGACCTTCCGCGCGCAATGCCCTTGCGGGCGAAGTCGGCGCGGTCCTTCATCACCTGCTCAGGCGAGACGTAGAACGGCTGGGTCATCTCAGGCCTCCCGTCCGGCGATGCTGCGCTGCTCGAAGATGTCGCCCGCGATCTGGCTCAGCTCGTGCTCCGATGCGCGCCGGTAGCCAGCCCGCGTGACCGTGTAGACAACGGGCCAGAGCTGGCGAAGGGGATCCGGGCCGCCGGTGGCGGAGTCGTCGTCGGCCGCGTCGAAGAGCGACTCGACGGCGACGCGCACCGCGTCTGCCTCCGAGAGGCCAGGCCGCCAGAGTTTCTTGAGAGCGCCCCGCGCGAACACCGAACCCGAGCCCACCGAATGATGCTCGGGCTCCTCGTAGCGGCCGCCAGTGACATCGTAGGAGAAGAGGCGGCCCACCCCCTGCTCGAGATCGAACCCGGCGAACAGCGGGACGACGGCGAGCCCTTGGAGGGCCAGGCCGAGATTCGCGCGGATCATCGCGCCGAGCCTCGTGGCCTTCCCCTCGAGGCTCAGCCGCGTCCCCTCGATCTTCTCGTAGTGTTCAAGCTCCACTTGGAAGAGCCGGACGATGTCGATCGCGAGTCCGGCCGTTCCCGCGATGCCGAGCGCCGAGTAGCGATCGGCCGGGAAGACCTTCTCGATGTGGCGGCTCGCGATCATGCTGCCCATCGTCGCCCGGCGGTCTCCCGCCATGACAACTCCGCCGGCGAACGCCATAGCGACCACCGTTGTGCCGTGCGGCGCGAGGTGAGAGGCGTCAGTCGGAATGACTCTATTTGACGGGAGCAGGTCGGGACGGGCTGAAGCAAGGTGCTCGGTGAAGGACGACGTCGACTGCGCGGCAACGCGTTCTGCGAGAAAGTCGTTCATCCTGGGCCTACTGGCCGCCCTTCTGGACGAACCCGCGCACGAACTCCTCGGCGTTGCTTTCCAGCACGCCGTCGATCTCGTCCAGCAGGTCGTCGACCCCCTCAGTCGCCTCGGACGCCTGAGGGGCGGCGGGCGCGGGCGCGGGCGTGCCCGGGTCGACGTCCTCGTTCTCGTCCCGTGACTGGCTGCTCTTCTGCTCCTGACCGGCCATGGCCGCCTCCTTGCGTCGAGCCCGGCGCCCCTGCGACGGGCTGTGGAACCTATACTGTCACTCTTTCACGGCCGCGAGGCGGCCTGCGGAACCTCACGTGTGGCGCTCGCCGAGCAAGGCGTCGAGGAAGCCCTGGATGTCCTTGTGTCCCTCGAAGAGCTGCTCGGTGAGGGCGCGTGTCCCGCGCAGCGGCTCGCGCGTCGGGACGCGCTGCAGCCTGTAGCTTCCCGGCGGGGAGAACACCACGGAGTCCCAGCTCGCGCTCGCGACGTTGGCAGGGAACCGCTGGATGCTCTTGCCGCGGAACCACGCTCGGGTGTCCGGCGGCGGGTCGATTGCGGCCCGGGCGATCTCGCGGTCATCCACGAGGCGCTCGAGGCTCCCCTTCGCAAGGAGGCGGTAGGCAAGCCCTCGCTCCGGCCGCACGTCGGACCACTGGATGTCGATGAGTCCGAGCCGGGCATCACTCCATCCGAGGCCGTCGCGTGCGCGGTAGCCCTCGAGCACCCTCCGCTTCGCCGCCCACTCGACGTATCCCGCTGCTGCGTCCTGGTCCGTGTCGAGGTCGGTGAGCGCGCGCTCCCAGAGTCGAAGCACCGTGGCGGTATGTCCGTCCCCGCCATGCTCGGCCGCTACGCCGGCGTTGGCCGCGAGTTTCGCGGCAGCCTCCAGGTACATCCACTGGACCTCAAGGCCCGTGAGGCGCCGCCCGTCCAAGAGGCGCACTGTTTCGCGGAGGTCGGTGTCGTGACTCAGCCGATGCATCGCACCGACGGGTTCGTGAACCTCGATCTCAGGGGCAGCGCCCGCCTCGATGAGGCTCAGGACCAAGGCCGTCGTGCCAAACTTCAGGTAGTTGGCCACATGGCTGCAGTTCGCATCTCCGACAATGACGTGCAGGCGTCGGTACTTGTCCGCGACGGCGTGGGGCTCATCGCGGGTATTGATGATCGGGCGCCTCATGGTCGTCTCGAGGCCGACCTCTGCCTCGAAGAAGTCCGCCCGCTGGCTCACCTGGTAGCCGGGCGTCCGCCCGTCCTGGCCGAGACCGACACGCCCCGCACCGCAGACGAGCTGGCGGGTGACGAAGAAGGGCGTGAGCCCCCGGACGAGGTCCGTGAACGGCACCGCGCGCGGCACGAGGTAGTTCTCGTGCGAGCCATACGAGGCACCCTTGCCGTCCGTGTTGTTCTTGTAGAGGTTGATCGGTCCCCGCTCGGAGTCGGAGCTCAGCGCGCGGACGGCGGTCAGCACGACGGCGTCGCCCGCGGAGTCCCACCGCACAGCGTCGAGGGGGTTCGTCACCTCCGGACTCGAGTACTCCGGGTGGGCGTGGTCGACGTAGAGCCGTGCGCCGTTGCCGAGCACGAGGTTCATGAGCGCGGGCTCTTGGTCTCCGTCGAGCTCGAGTTCGGTAGGACCGTTGGCCAAGGCCACCCCCTCGGCCGTGAGGACGGGCTCCAGATCGGTGAGGAGGTCGGGATGAGCCTGATTGCGTCGAACCGACCACCCCCTGGCGTCCCGCAGAGGCGTCTCGTCCGTGTAGTCCCAGCCCGCGCCCGGCGATGCATGGAGCCGTTCCCGGGTGAGCTTGGCATAAGCGGCAATGACCTGCGATGAGAGGTAGGTCGCATTCGCACCGGGCGAAGCGGGCGCGTGAATCCCGTATTCGGTCTCGGACCCCATGACACGGAGGGCACCGCCCGCGGGAAGGCCCTCGGATCCGTTCTCGGTGCTCGGCATGTCACTCCCCTTCCCGACTGCTTCCACCGGTACTGGCTAGGGTCACAGGTACTGGCCCGTGCTCTGCGTCGTCTCGATAGTGCGCCCGGGCTCACTTCCGCCCTTGCCCTGGATGATGGTGCGGATGTACGTGATCCGCTCGCCCTTCTTGCCCGAGATCCGCGCCCAATCGTCCGGATTGGTCGTGTTCGGCATGTCTTCATGCTCGCGGAACTCGTCGGCTACGGCACGCAGGAGATGTTCCACCCGGATACCCTTCGATCCCGTGGTCAGAAGGTCCTTGATCGCAGACTTCTTGGCCCGGTCCACAACGTTCTGGATCACGGCCCCAGAGTTGAAGTCCTTGAAGTAGAGGATCTCCGTATCCCCGTTGGCATAGGTGACCTCGAGGTACTCGTTCACCTTGTCCGTCGAGTACATCGCCTCTACAGTGCGCTGGATCATCATGTTCACCGTCGCGGCCCGATCGCCGCCGTGCTCGGCGAGGTCAGCCGGGTGGATCGGCAGATCGGTCGTGAGGTACTTCGAGAAGATGTCCGCCGCAGCCTCCGCATCCGGCCTCTGGATCTTGATCTTCACGTCGAGGCGTCCCGGGCGCAGGATGGCCGGGTCGATCATGTCCTCCCGGTTGGAGGCACCAATCACGATCACGTTGTCAAGGCGCTCGACACCGTCGATCTCGCTGAGCAGCTGGGGGACGATGGTCGTCTCGACGTCCGAGGACACGCCGGTGCCGCGCGTCCGGAACAGCGAATCCATCTCGTCGAAGAAGACAACTACCGGGCTTCCGTCCGAGGCCTTCTCCCGCGCCCGGGAGAAGATCAGGCGGATGTGCCGCTCGGTCTCGCCGACGTACTTGTCGAGGAGCTCGGGGCCCTTGATGTTGAGGAAGTAGCTCTTGATGTCCTGGCTTCCCGCGCGCTCCATCGCACGCGCCGCAAGCGAGTTCGCAACGGCCTTCGCGATGAGGGTCTTGCCGCAGCCCGGAGGACCGTACAGCAGGATGCCCTTGGGCGCTTTGAGCCCGTGCTCGCGGTACAGGCCAGGGTGGAGGAACGGCAGTTCGACGGCGTCGCGGATCTGCTCGATCTGGGACGCGAGGCCACCGATGTCGTCGTAGCTGATGTCGGGGACTTCCTCGAGCACGAGGTTCTCCACCTCGGAGCGGGGCACCTTCTCAAGCGCGGTCTGCGTGCGGTTGTCTATCGACACGGCGTCGCCGACGCGCAGTTGTTCGAGCTGAAGCGGGCCCGAGAGACGCACGACGCGCTCCTCATCGCCGCGCCCGATGACGAGCACCCTGTCGGCACCGAGGAGTTCCTTGATCGTGACAAGCTCCCCGGACCGCTCATAACCGAGCCCCGCGACGACCTCGAACGCCTCATTGAGGAGGACTTCCTGGCCGACGCTCAATTCCGAGAGCGAGACAAGCGGGCTCAGGCCGACCCTGATCTTCCGTCCCGCGGTCACGACGTCCGCGCTCTCGTCCGTCACGGCGGCGGCGGATCCGCCGGCCGGACGACGACGATTCAGCTGGACGATGGTTCCATAGCTGTACGGCGGCTGGCCCTCGTGCTCGAGCGCCGACTTCAGGCGGACGATCTCGCCTTTGGCGGTCTGCAGCATCTCCGCCATACGGGTGTTGTTCGACGTGGCCGCCGAGAGCTGCCGATCCACCGTCCGGAGCTTGTCCCGGAGGACGTTGACCTGACGTTCGAGAACGCTCAGCTGCTCAGCGTGTGCTCGTGCGGTGGCGTCCTCGCGACCCGTTCCGGTGCCGTCACGCTCTTCCATCACTCTCACACCTTCCCGTGCCTCGGAAGATTCCGATATCTCGACACTAGCCCTCCTTAGCCCTGTGCAAACTGCTTTGAGCACCAGAGAAACTAAGCGTTACATTCACGCAATGTTCGAGGTGAGGGAAAGGTTCCGCCTTCTGGAATTTACCCGGAGAGGCCCATCAGGACTCCTCAGTCCTCCCCGCGCGGGCGTCGCGGGCAGCGCGACGGAGTTTGCGATCCGACACGGGGCGCTCGCCCACGGATTCCGGTGTCCACGCGTTGAGGTCCTCCTGTGCGAACTCACCCTTGGCGCGCTTCCTGCGGACGAGGGGGGCGACGCCCCCGGCGAGACGACGCGTCACGAGCAAGAACCCCGTGTGCCCCACCATGCGGTGTTCCGGCCGCACGGCCAGGCCCTCGAGGTGCCAGCCGCGCACCATCGACTCCCAGGCGTCGGGCTCCGTGAAGCGCCCGTCCGCGCGGATGGCTTCGGCAGTGCGGGAAAGCTGCGTCGCCGTCGCCACATAGTTGATCCAGACACCGCCGGGGGCGAGGACGGTCGCGACGGCATCGAGGCACTCCCACGGCGCGAGCATGTCGAGCACGACGCGGTCGACGCTGCCGGGTTCCTCGGCCTTGACCACCTCGTCCTGGAAGTCGCCGAGCGAAATGCGCCACGCCGGGTGAGGGGCGCCGAAGATCGTCTCGACGTTTCCGCGCGCGATGTCCGCGAACTCTTGGCGACGCTCGAAGGAATGGAGGTAGCCGGCGTCGCCCACTGCACGCAGGAGGGAGATGGACAGCGCGCCCGAGCCGACGCCGGCTTCGACAACGCGGGCCCCGGGAAAGATGTCGGCCATGGTGATGATCTGGCCGGCGTCCTTCGGGTAGACCACCGCTGCACCACGGGGCATCGACAGCACGAAGTCCGAGAGGAGGGGGCGGAGCGCCTGATACTGGTGCCCCGCGGTGTTCGTGACGACGGAGCCGTCCGGCTGGCCGATGATCACATCGTGGTTGAGGAATCCCTTGTGCGTGTGAAAGGCCCCGCCAGCCTCGAGGGTGATCGTATTCATGCGTCCGCGCTCGTCGGTGAGCTGGACTCGCTCCCCTACCCGAAACGGGCCTCGGCGATGTGCGGCGCCGGTCGGCTCGGGCAGGAGCTCGGGCGAGATCGGGGTGCTGCTCTCGGTCATGGATCCCTTCTTAAGGTGAGTTGGGGTGAGCCCAGCCGGACTAGCGGGCCGGACGGCCCGAGATGGCTGAGACCACGGCGCGCTGGCTGAGCAGGCCGACGACCCGGCCCCCAGCATCGATGACGGCGTACTCGGTGCCTTGGAGCTGGGCGAGGTATTGGACAAGCTCCTGGCCGGCCGCGCTCTCCGGCACGTAGGCCCCCGGGGCGAGCGCGTAGCCCACAGCAGTAACGGGTGTGCTCCCCCGGGCCTCGTCCGGCACCCGCGCGATGGCCGCGGGATCGACGACGCCCTGCGGCTTCCCGTCCGGTGCGCATAGGACGACGACGACGCCTTGGCCCGCGCCGGCCTGGACGGCTTGGTCAACCGAGGCGAAGTTCGGCACCCCGACGGCGGGCACCGCCAGCCGGCCCGCGACGATGTTCGGGAGCCGACTCCGGAAGCCGGCGTTGCGGATCGAAGCGGACGCGCCCTGCCACAGGAATGCGGCCACGAGGAGCATGACCAGGGTGAAGGAGATGTCGGGCGCCTCGCCTTGGAGCCACGGGACGACGAGGCCGAAGAAGACGATCCCCGCGACCACGACCCGGCCGGCCCAGCCCGCAGCGATGGTGCCTTTTTCCTGGGAGCCTGTCACCTTCCAGACGACGCTCTCGACAAGGCGCCCCCCGTCCAGGGGAAGGCCGGGGAGCACGTTGAAGAGCCCGATGAGGAAATTGGCCCACATGAAGATGTTGGCAAGGATGTTGGGCACGTCGCTCAGCACCACTGACGTCAGCAGAAGCCAGGCTCCACCGGCGAGAACCAGGTTCGCGACCGGGCCTGCGAAGGCGACCACGACCGAGCGGCCGGGCGATGCGGTGAAGGCCTCGAACTGGGTATGGCCGCCCCACAGATTGAGCACGATCTTCTGGCTCGGCCAGCCGAACGCCCGGGCGCTCAGCGCATGGGCCAGCTCGTGGACGAGCACTGACAGGAGCAGGAGGACGGCATACGCGAGGGCCACGAGGTAGGCGGCGTTGCCGAGCTGCGGTTCGCGGAGCGCGAGCGTCGGGCCGTACACCACGACCGTGAATCCCGCGATGAGGAACCACGAGTACGCCAGGTAGACCGGGACACCGGCGATGCGACCAAGCCGTATTCCGTCGCGAGCTCGGCCCCCCGCTGTATGGCTGTGGCCTTCCCCGTCATCCGGGGAATGTTGACCGCCGTGGCTCATGCGCGCCCCTGACTCGCGAAGCCAGCCGACGTCCGGGCAAGCACGGCCGACAGCTCGGCCGCGGTGTGCCCTTCAAGGGTCTCCCACTGCTCCACGCCGAGGTCCTCCGGCACGGCGACTGCGCTGGGAACGACGATTGTTGCGAGCCCGGCCGCCTCGGCCGAGGTGGCCCCGGGAGCCGAGTCCTCGATGGCCACGCACTCGTTCGGAGCGAGCCCCTCGAGATCATGCTCCAAGCGCGCGAGGCCCTTGAGGTAGGGCTCGGGATGGGGCTTCCCGTGGGTGACGGCGTCCCCGGTGACGACGGCGCGGAAGGTTCCGGCAGGGAGCCGGGCGAGGATCTCCTCGACCATGGGGCGCTCCGACATTGTGACGAGCGCGCAGGCGACCCCAGCGTCCGTGAGCGATGCGAGGAGCTCGAGTGCGCCAGGCCGCCAAGGCACTGCGTGGCCGAGCTGCTCGATGACGCGGGCCGTGAGCCGATCGATGATCTCCCGCTTGCCGAGGGCTACCCCTGCGTCCTGCAGGATTCCGGCGGAGGTGGGGAGGGCCTGCCCGACGAGTCGCATCGCCTGCTCGTGGCTCCACGTCCCTCCGAAAGCCTCAACCAGCTCGCCCTCGGCAACGATCCAATACGGCTCGGTGTCCACGAGCGTTCCATCCATGTCCCAGAGGACGGCACGCAGGGGTGCAAGGTCGGTTTCGACGGGGAGGCGCATATGGACCAGTCTACGGGGAGCGTGCGCCTGTCCTCCCTCCGCGAAACTCGCCTGTGACTGCGGGGCAGGCCCTGCGAAGCGGCCCGCTTGGTCATAGTCTGGAGCGATGAACGAGTTCGACGCCGACGCTCCGGCCCCCCATCCTGGCCTCTTTCCGACGCCTGAAGAGGGCGAGAGGGTGACGGTCATGCTCGCGGCCTTCGAAGGTTGGAACGACGCCGGCGAGGCCGCGAGCGAGGCGATCAGGGCCATCAAGCGCCAGTTCGGTGCGCAGAAGGTCGGGGCCATCGACGCCGATGACTATTACGACTTCCAGTTCACAAGGCCCACGGTGAGGCGTTCTGGCTCTGGACGTCGCAGGATCCGCTGGCCTTCGACCCGTGTCTCCACCGCACGCCTCGAGGGCTACCCGATCAACCTCGTGTTCGTCCAAGGCACGGAGCCGTCTTACCGGTGGCGGGGGTTCACGGAAGAGCTCATGGAGTACGTCGAGGATCTGGACGTGGACTACCTGATCGTCGTCGGTGCGCTCCTCGCGGACGTCCCGCACAGCCGACCGATTCCGGTCACCGCCACGACCGAGGCGGGCGACCTGCGCGAGCGGCTCAATCTCGAGGCGTCCCAATACGAGGGCCCGACCGGGATCGTGGGCGTGTTCGCCGACGCGGCGGACCACCACGGCATTCCGACCGTCTCCCTCTGGGCGGCCGTGCCGCACTATGTCGCGCAGGCGCCGTCGCCGAAGGCCCAGCTCGCCCTCATGCACCGCATCGAGGAGCTCATCCAGGTGCCGCTCGAGACCAACGAGCTCGCGGAGGACGCGGAGGCCTGGGAGCGCGGCGTCAACGAGCTCGCCACCGAGGATCCCGAGATCGCCGCCTACATCCAGCAGCTGGAGGAGGCGAAGGACACCGCAGACCTGCCCGAAGCGACCGGAGAGTCGATTGCGCGCGAGTTCGAGCGCTATCTCAAGCGGCGGGGCAAGGACGGCGGGGCGTCCACCTAGTCGGAGGAGACGCTGACCGTCGGCCTTCCGCCCCGGAGGCCTTCCGCCCCGGGGCGGCCTGCCTCAGAGGCAGTCTTGCCTCAGAGGCGGACGCCGAGGAGGGCGTCCACGGCAGCGGCGACCAGCTCGCCGTCCGATGCTTCGCCTTCGCGGCCGGCAAGGGCGTCGTCTGCCCACTTGTCCACGGCGGCGAGCGCGCGGGGGGCGTCGAGGTCGTCGGCGAGCGCGCCGCGGATCTCGGCGATGAGCAGCTCCGCGGAACCACGCGCCGCACGGGGCACGGCCTCGCGCCAGCGGCTCAGCCGGGCTTTGGCCATCTCGAAGAGCTCGGCAGTCCATTCCCAATCAGAGCGGTAATGGTTGGCGAGGATCGCGAGCCGGATCGCTTCCGGTGCCTCCCCAGCGGCGCGGAGCTTCGAGACCAGCACGAGATTGCCGAGCGACTTGCTCATCTTCTGGCCGTCAAGGCCGACCATGCCCGTGTGGGCGAAGTGGCGCGCGAGCGGAACCTTGTGGAGGGACCAAGCGTGACCCGCCCCCATCTCGTGGTGCGGGAACTGAAGGTCGGAACCGCCGCCCTGGACGGTGAAGGGGGCCGGAAGGAAGCACTGGGCGATGACGGTGCACTCGATGTGCCACCCGGGCCGGCCCCGGCCCAGAGTGCCGCCGTCCCAGTGGGGCTCGCCGAGACGAGCCTCGCGCCACAGGATCGGGTCCAGGGGGCTGTGCTTGCCCGGGCGCTCAGGATCCCCCCCGCGTTCCCCGAACACCTCGATCATCTCGGCCACCGTCAGGTGTGAAACTTGGCCGAGACGCCATGCTTCGGGTGAATCGGCCCGCCGTGTCGCCTCGGTGACGTCGTAGTAGACGTCGCCGTCTGGCTCGCCTTCCGCGCCAGCGAGCTGGTAGGCCAGCCCCTCCTCGAGGAGGCGCTCGACCTCGGGCACGATCCAGGGAATCGACTCGACAGCGCCGACGTAATGGTCCGGCGGCAGCACGTTGAGGGCCTCCATGTCGCCTTGGAAGAGGGCGATCTGCTCCTTCGCGAGCGTCCGCCAGTCCACGCCTGTCGCGTCGGCCCGCTCGAGCAGCGGGTCGTCGACGTCGGTCGTGTTCTGGACGTAGGCCACTGTGCTGCCTGCATCGCGCCACAGGCGGTTCAGGAGGTCGAACGCGACGTAGGTCGACGCATGGCCCAGATGAGTGGCGTCGTACGGGGTGATGCCACAGACGTACATCGACTGCTCGGCGGCCACGGGAATCTCAGCCATTTCGCCCCGTGCGGAGTCCCACAGTCGGATGGCCCCGCTCTGGCCGGGAAGGGGCGGAACGGGAACCTGGCGCCAAGTCTTCACGCCCACAAGCCTAGTGCCCCGGGTGGTCTGCCCGTCACAAGGGTCAGCAGTGCGGCGACTCCCTAGCCCTCGTCGCCGTCGTCGAGGAGATCGATCGGCAGGTCCTCGCCGTAGGCGTCGTAGAGCGCGTCCGCATACGCCTCGAACGCGTCGGCGATGGCGAAATAGGCGGCCTCGACCGCAGGGTCGTCGTCACCCCGCCGGGAGGCGGCGGCCACGAGGTGCTCCTCGAGTGCCGCCGTCAGCGAACCGAGGGCCACGCGCGGGTCGATGCTCATGGCCCCACGGTAATCTGAATGCGGGGGACCTGCCTAGACGGGCACGGCGAGCGTCTAGGCCTCGGAAAGGCACGTCAGAAAGCGAGGGCCATGAAGGAACGGATCCTCAGCTCGGGCCCGGCCCGCAGCGCCGCGCAGGGCAAGTACGAGTACCTCGTCCTCTCCGTGAATCCCGGAGAATCGATCGCTGCCGCGCGCCAGCGCGTCCGCGAGCACTCCGAATACGGCAAGTGGGAGCTTGAGCGGAGTCGGCTCTACATGGGCGGGGTGCGCCGCTACTGGCTGCGCCGCAAGGTCATGGTGGTCGAAAGGACGGCCTAGGTTCCGGCCGGGTCCTCGAGCGGTCCAAGCAGGGCGTTCGCCACGGTTGCGTGCGCCGATTCCGGGTCTGAGGGGTGGTAGAGGCCCGCGAGCACGTCCCGGTAGAGGCGCTGCAGTTCGCTGGAGCGGAAGTACCCACCGCCCCCACCCACGCTCATCGCGACGTCGACCACCCGGCGAGCCGCCGCCGTCGCCCGGTGCTTGAGCCCACTCAGGGCACCGAACCAGGCGCTGCCTCGGTCCGCGATTGCGTCGACGTCGTCCGCGATGCGCTCGAGCTGCGGCAGCACGCCGTCGACCGCCATCGCGGCATCGGCGAGCTGCCATCGGATGTCCGGATCCTGGGAGTAGGGCCTGCCCCCGTTTCGGAGGGACCTGCGACGATGGGCCGCCTCCACGCCCAGCTCGAGTGCCCGCTCTGCGATCCCCGTGTAGACCGCTGAAAGGAGCGTCTCGAAGACTGCGAAAATTCCGAAGACGAGCAGATCCGGGTTCGGACCCACGGGCAGGCTGCGGACGATCCGGTCGGCTGGTGCCACGGCCCCTTCGAGGATTGTCGTGCACGACTGGCTCGCGCGCATGCCCAGCGTGTCCCAGTCGTCAAGATGGCGCCAGCCCGGCTGGTCCCGACGGATGAAGCCGTAGACGAGGCGCGGTTCCGCCTCCGTCTCCTCCTTGCCGAAAGTACCCATCCGGGTCCACACCGGGGCAAGGCTCGTGAAGACCTTCACGCCGGTGTAGGCGTAGGCGCCGTCCGGGAGTCGGGTGGCCGTCGTCACGGAATCGAAGAGCACGGAGTCGTTGCCGGCCTCGGAGATCCCGAAGGCGAAGACCTCCCCCGCGGCGGCCTCCTCGAGGACGAAGTCAAGCGAGGAATCGCCCCGGGCCTGGAGGACGCGGGCGACCCCCGTCCAGACAAGATGCATGTTGACTCCGAGCGCTGTTGCCGGCGCTGCGGAGGCGAGCCTGCGCTGGAGACGGACGACGTCGGCCAGGCTGGCCCCCAGCCCGCCGTCGTCCTGGGAGACGAAAGCCTTGAGATAACCGGCGGCCGTCAGCTCCTCGAAGTCCTCGCGGAAGAACTCGTTGCGCTCGTCGTATCCCGGCGCTCGCGAGCGAATGCGCTCGAGGAGTTCGTCGGACAGTACTGCAGACGGATCGAGAACCACGGCGCCTCCCCTCGTTGCTGGCCTGGCCGTCAGTACGTGCTGAGCAGCCGTCGAAGGACGCGCGCCCCGAAGCGGAGCGAGTCGACGGGCACGCGCTCGTCGACGCCGTGGAACATGCCTGCGAAGTCGAGTTCGGCGGGGAGCTGGAGCGGAGCGAAGCCGTACCCCGTGATTCCGAGCCGGCTGAGGGACTTGTTGTCGGTGCCGCCCGAGAGCGTGTAGGGCAGGACCTGCGCACCGGGATCCTCTGCCTCGAGTGCGCTGACCATGGACTCCACGAGAGCCCCTTCGAACGGCGTCTCGAGCGAGACGTCGTGGTGCACGTAGGCGAAATCGATGCCCTCGCCGGCAAGCTCCTTGATCTTCTCGAGCACGAGCTCGTCCTGACCGGGCAGCGTGCGGACGTCGATTCGCGCTTCGGCACTCCCGGGGATGACGTTGTCCTTGTAGCCGGCCTTGAGGACCGTGGGGTTTGAGGTGTTCTGGAGCGTGGCCCCCACGAAGCGCGCGAACGTTCCGAGCTCCTTGAGGAGAATCTCGGGGTTCTCCTGATCGAACTCGACGCCGGTGAGCTCCGTGACGCCGTCCAGGAAGCGGCGCGTGGTGTCAGTGAGCTCGATGGGCCACTCATAGCCGCCGATCCGGCTCACGGCGCGGGCGAGCCGCGTGACGGCGTTGTCCGTGTTCGTCTGGGAACCGTGCCCCGCGCGCCCCATCGCGGTGAGCTTGAGCCAGGAAAGGCCCTTTTCAGCCGTCTGCAGCATGTAGGTCCGTTGGCCCCCGATCTCGGCTGAGAAGCCCCCGACCTCGCTGATGGCCTCCTTGGCCCCCTCGAAGAGCTCCGGTCGGTTGTCGACCGCCCATCGCGCGCCGTAGGTGCCGCCGGCCTCCTCGTCGGCGAACAGTGCGATGACGAGGTCGCGCTTGGGCCGAATACCCGATCGCTGCAGCTCACGGACCACCGAGAGGACCATGGCATCCATATCCTTCATGTCGACCGCTCCGCGGCCCCAGATGAGACCCTCACGGAGTTCTGCGGCGAAGGGGTCGACGCTCCAGTCCTCCTTCTGGGCGGGGACGACGTCGAGATGCCCGTGGACGACAAGCGCACTCGCGCTCGGGTCCGTCCCCTCGATGCGGGTGACGACGGACGCCCTCCCCGGCGCGGACTCGAAAATCTCGGCCTCAAGCCCCACCTCCTCGAAGAGCTCAGCCGTGTATTCGGCCGCTGCGCGCTCGCCGGGACCCGAGCCGTCGCCGTAATTGCTCGTGTCGTAGCGGATGAGGTTCTGGCAGATCTCTGCCACTTCGTCCTCGGCGCGGAGCGAGTTCTCGAGCGGACGGTCAGACATAGGAGTTCCTCCTCGGCTGCGACGGTTCGGTGAGGCCAGCCTATCCCTCGCCCTCCAGCACTCGACGTGCCCATCCGATTTCTTCAGGGGCCGCGGATCGTGTACAGTCTTACTCGCTGCCCGGAAGGGAAAACGCGATGCGGACCTTTCGGCGACCACTTGCGCGGGTGGCGGAATGGCAGACGCGCTAGCTTGAGGTGCTAGTGCCCGTTTAGGGCGTGGGGGTTCAAGTCCCCCTCCGCGCACAATCAGAATGCCTCGGTCCATGACCGGGGCATTCGTCTTTTCCCGCTCCTTTTTGCTGCCCCCCAGGGGGCCTGAGTGGCAGAAGACGGGGTCCGAATGGTGTAGAGTATTTACTCGTTGCCCCGGAGAAATACGCGAGTATGACACCTTCCGGGACCGCCCGCGCGGGTGGCGGAATGGCAGACGCGCTAGCTTGAGGTGCTAGTGCCCGTTTAGG
>NZ_DAIUJO010000052.1:0-26553 GCF_036848755.1 Sinomonas sp.
GGAAGCCGCCCGAATCCGTGAACGTCGGCCCGTGCCAGTTCATGAACTTCCCGAGGCCCCCGGCCTCGTCGAGAATCTCCGGACCCGGCTGAAGGTACAGGTGGTAGGCGTTCGCAAGAACGGCCTGGGCCCCCAAATCCCGCACCGACTCAGGGAGCACAGCCTTCACGGTCGCCTTCGTGCCGACCGCGATGAACGCGGGAGTCCTGATCTCCCCATGCGGAGTCGAGATGGTGCCAGTCCTGCCCAAGGTGCGGGCGCCGTCGACCGCCCTCAAGGGGGTGTCGACGCGGAAGGAGAACTCGGACTGGCGAGAATGGGAATTCGGCACCCCACCAGTCTGCCGCACGCCCCGTAGGTGCGATGGCTGGGCGCTTGCTGGGCGTTCCCACAGTACCCGCACAGAGTTTTCTCCTAATCTCGTGCAGTTGGCACGCTCGGCGGAGGCTGGAACCGGGCGGGGCAGGAGGACTGGATGAAGCACGATGGCGGCGCGCGGCGCGCACGGCTTCCGTTCGAGGGCGTCCTTGGCCGAACGGCTCGGGTACGGCGACGTCGGCTTGTCGTCGGGGCGGCGGGCACCGTGCTCCTGATCGCTGTGGGAACGGCCGGGATCACGAGCGCGAGCGCAGTGCGCGGCCACGCGCCCAATCTGCTTCCGGAGCCGCCTGCCTCCGCGGAGAGCCCGGCGCATCCGAAGGCAGTGACCGGTTCAGCGACAGCTTCGGCTGGCCCGTCGGATCAGCCTGCGTGGCAGCAGATGCCCTCTCAGATCTCGGCCGTCGTCTCGCAGTTCCTCTCAGATCAAGGTGCGGCCGGCATCGCCGTTGCGGTTTCGACGGGAGGCTCCTCATCCTCCGGCGGCAGCACGCGCTATGTCACGACCCAGGGCAATGCCGCGGACGGAGTCGCGTGGTCCACCGACACCCGTTCGGCCTTCCGGAGCATCACGAAGAGCTTCGTCGGCACGGTAGTCCTCCAGCTCGTCTCCGAGGGCAAGCTCGGCCTCGACGACCCCGTATCCCGCTACGTCCCGGACGTGGCCTCTGCGCAGTACGACGGATCGGACGCCGGGAGCTCGATCACCGTCCGCATGGCCCTCGAGATGCGGACCGGGCTCCCGGAGTTCTCCGGAACGCAGGGCTTCTCGGACCAGCTCAACACCGACTACACCGCACCCTTCACCGACGATCAGCTGCTCGGCTACGCGTTCGCCCAGCCCCTCGACTTCGCGCCCGGGAGCCAGTACGAGTACAGCAACACGAACTTCGTGCTGCTCGGCAAGGTCATCCAGGCCGTCACTGGGAACCCGTGGAATCAGGAAGTCCAGTCGAGGCTCCTGACCCCCCTCGGCCTCAGCTCCGTCGCCTACTCGGGCTCCGACGAGCCTGCGCCGCCCGTCGCGACCCCCTACGAGATCGACAGCGACTCGAATCTCGAGAGCCTCGCCCAGGTGAGCCCCTCGCTCTATGGGGCTTCGGGTGGCCTCTTCGGCAACATCGGCGACCTCCTGCGCTGGGGAACTGCGCTCGGCTCGGGCCAGCTCTTGCCCGCGTCCCTCCAGCAGCAGCGCCTCACCGCGATATCGAATCCCGCCTCAGACGATCCCCAGAGCCCCGAATACGACGCCTATGGCCTCGCAGCCGGCGAGCTCGACGGCTGGTGGGGCCACACCGGTACCGGTCTCGGCTATGAGTCGCTCACCATGTATCAGCCGAGCACCGGCATGACCGTGGCCATCCTCATCAACACCCAGCTGCCCAACCCGAACGGTCCCGCGATCCTGTTCAGGCAGCTCGAAGGATCGCTCAGCTCGCTCGGCTGATTCCTCGGAGGGGCACTCTGGCCCGGATGCGGCGCGGCCTCTTCCCGGCCACGTCAAACTGCGGTACAAAGACGGCGGGGGACAGACATATGCGCCTCCGCCCAGCTGATTTCCTGAGCACCAGGGAAGACAGCCGGACGGGCTGACAAGGAGGTCCTGATGTCCGGTCAAGAAAATCCGGCGCCCGACCAGCGCCCCATCCCAGCCGTCCCCGGAGCAAACGGGGGCCGGCGCGGCGAACCGCCGACCAGGGATACTCCGACACGAGGGCCTGCTCGACCGCTCCCGTACGTCATCGCGGGGATCCTGCTGGCTGCCGCGATCGTGATCCCGCTCCTGCCGCAGCTGTATTCGTCCGACGCCCCGCGTCTCGGCGGAATGCCGTTCTTCTACTGGTACCAGCTGCTGTGGGTCCCCCTCTCCGCCATACTGAGCAGCTTCGCCTACTGGCTCGTCACCACTGAGGACAGACGACGGCGCCGGGAGGCTCGGGCGGCAGCGGCCGGCTTCGAGGGGGGTGAGCGGGCATGACCCGTCCGATCAACTGGGTTGCGCTGATCATCGTCATCGTGCTCTTCGTGATCGTCGCGGTCATGGGCTTCATGGCCGCGCGCTGGCGGCGGAGCTCAGAGGTAACCGGCCTCCACAGCCTCGACGAATGGGGACTCGGCGGCCGCGGCTTCGGAACCTGGATCACGTGGTTCCTGCTCGGCGGCGACCTCTATACCGCCTACACGTTCGTCGCGGTTCCCGCGGCCATGTACGCCACCGGCGCGGTGAGCGGCTTCTTCGCGGTTCCGTACACGGTCGTGCTGTACCCGATCATCTTCATCATCATGAGCCGCCTGTGGTCGGTCTCGCACCGCCATGGCTATGTCACGGCGGCGGACTTCGTCGGCGGTCGCTACGGGAGCCGGTGGCTCTCGCTCGCCGTCGCACTCACGGGCATCGTCGCGACCATGCCGTACATCGCGCTGCAGCTCGTCGGCATCAAGGCTGTCCTGACTGTGCTGGGTCTCGGCAGCTCGCAGAACGCGCTGCTGACGGACCTTCCGCTCATCATCGCGTTCGTCGTGCTGGCGGCCTACACGTACACCTCCGGCCTGCGGGCGCCCGCGATGATCGCGTTCGTGAAGGACATCCTGATCTATCTCGCGATTATCGTCGCCGTCATCTACCTGCCGATCAAGCTGGGCGGATGGGACACGATCTTCAGTGCGGCCCAGTCCAAGCTCACGGCGACGAGTGCAGCCACGGGCAAGCCCGTCGGCGTGTTCATCCCGAGTCCCACGAACTACTCGGCGTACTGGACGCTCGCCCTCGGTTCCGCGATGGCGTTGTTCATGTACCCGCACTCGGTCACGGGTGTCCTCGCATCGAAGGGCCGCAACACGATTCGCCGCAACGCCGCGATCCTGCCCCTGTACTCGCTCATGCTGGGGTTCCTCGCGCTCCTCGGTTTCGTGGCGATCAAGGCCGGGACCAAGCCCATTGACCTGAACGGCACGGCGAACCCCCAGCTCGTGATTCCGCAGCTGTTCCTCGACGCCTTCCCGTCCTGGTTTGCGGGCATCGCGCTCGCCGCGATCGCGATCGGGGCGCTCGTGCCGGCGGCCATCATGTCGATCGCGGCGGCGAACATGTTCACGCGCAACATCTACCGGGACTTCTTCCGGCCTGACGTGAACCCCAAGACGGAGGCGAACGTCTCGAAGATCGTCTCGCTCCTCGTCAAGGTCGGCGCGCTCGTGTTCGTCCTCACCCTGGACCAGACCACAGCCATCAACTTCCAGCTCCTCGGCGGCGTCTGGATCCTGCAGACGTTCCCAGCAGTCGTCGCGGGCCTGTACACGCGATGGTTCGACCGCTGGGCGCTGCTCATCGGCTGGGCCACGGGCATCGTCTTCGGCACCTGGACGGCGTACGACGTCCTGAACCCGACGACCCACGCCCACTTCGGCGGATCACTGGCCAACATCCCCGGGACGAATGTCAGCGTGTACATCGCGATCTCGGCGTTCGTGCTGAACCTGGCCGTGGCGATCGTCCTCACGCTCGTGTTCCGCGCGTTCAAGGTCCCGCAGGGCGCGGACATGACGAGGCCGTCCGACTACGGAGCCGACGAGACCGACCCCAAGGTGGCCGAGATCGAGAAGGAGATCGGGTTCGTGGAGCCGGGAGGCCCCTCGCCCGTGGCGTGAGGCTCCCGGCTGACGCAGCCCCGTCAGCGCTTGACGGCGTCGAGCTCGATCTGGATCCGGCGATCGAGCTCGGCGCGGTCGAACGCTTCCGAGCCGCCGTGGGCGCGGAGGTGGAGGAGGGCGTCGAGCCGCAGGATGCGCCAGCTGCGCTCCTCGGCCTCGTCGCCCGTCTCGGCCGCACGCGCGACCTCCTTGTCGTACAGGTCCGGCTCGTTGAGCGTCCTCTGCCGGACCCGAGCGGCCATCTGAGCCCGGAACGGGTCGGCCTCCGCGGTCTCGGGGGCCCGGAGCAGCTCCGAGTACGCGGCCGAGCGGTCGTCCTCGCCGCGCTCGCGCGCCAGGTGGGCGGCGAGGGCGAGGCCCGATTCGACAGACGCCCAGCGGCCGGGGTTTCCGTCGAAGGGGACGACCGCGAGCAGGTCGGCCACCTTCTGGGCATTCTCGGGGTCGTTCTGGCCCACGTACAGTTCGAACGCGAGCTCGCGAAGGTCCTGGAGGCAGGCCCCCGACTTCGTGTTGATTCCCTTTGCGAGGCGTTCGCACAGCTCACGGACTGCGTGTCGCCCAGGGTGCACCGCGTCAATGTGCCGAATGAGGTCCTCGGGATGCCCCGCGAGTTGCGGAATGAGCCGGAGCTGGGCGGCGGTCGGGCCGCCGCTTGAGGCGCGGGCCTTGCCGGGAACGACGACGACGTCGCCCGTGTCGAGCGTGATCGTCGTCCCGGGGCGTTCGGGCTCGGCAGGCTCCTGGGCATCCGGCTCGGTGGCGGCCAGCCAACCCTCGGCGGGTCTGCGGTCACCCTCGGTGAGCGGATCGTCGTCGTCCGCCCCCCGGCCCCAGACGGCGGCGTAGGCCGGGTCCACGGGGCCGTCGGCCTCTGCGAGGGTGGCCCCTGCGGCCGCGCCCTCGTCGGCGCTGTCTCGGCGCAGGCCCTCGGGCTGCGGCGCCGCCGCGGGACCGGAGAACAGGAGGTCGGCCGGCCGCCCCGGGCGCGTTGCCGCGATCCGGGCGGAGGTGCCGTGCGCCACGCGGAGGTTCAGGTGGTTGTCGAGGACCGCGAAGTAGAGGGCCGGGTTGCCGTAGTCGTCGAGGACCGTGTCGATCTCGATGATCTCGGCCGTGCTCGTACCGTCCGGGAGCACGAGCCGGTGCCCAGGGCGCAGCTCGGAGGCGTCGATCGATCGGAACTGCTCGAGCGCGTGGGGGGTCGACCCGCTGGGCTCAGAATCTGGGCGGTACTGCATGGCGGAGTCCTCCAAGTCGCTGTCGGTCCGCGGCCCAGTCTATAAAGGTCCGGTAACGGTCTCTCCGAGGCGCGCCACGGCCGGACGGCCCGTTGAAGGTTCTGCCCGCGACGCCGGGCACGGTTCGGCCGCCGGGCAGGTTCAGGCGGCGACGCCCGCGAAGGCGAGGGCCTGGCGCACGAGCTCGCCGCGGCCGCCCATGAACTCGGCCTGCACGGGCCCGCTCAGCACATCCGCGGGGGACATCCACGTCAGTTCGAGGGCGTCCTGGCGCGGCTGGCACTCGCCCGCGACCGGGATGACGTAGGCGAGGGCGACCGCATGCTGCCGCTCGTCCGTGAAACCGGTCTGCGACGGCGAAGGAAAGTACTCGACGACGGTGAACGGGACCGGGCTCACCGGAAGCTGCGGGAGGGCGAGGGGCCCGAGATCCTTCTCGAGGTGCCGGAGGAGGGCAGCTCGGATGGTCTCCTTGTACAGCACGCGGCCCGAGACGAGAGTGCGCATCATGTTGCCCTCGTCGTCCGCCTGGAGGAGCAGGCCGACCTCGTTGACGTAGCCCAGGGGATCGAGGCGCACCGGGACGGCCTCGACGTAGAGCATCGGCAGCCGGTTCCTGGCCTCGTAGAGATCCTCAGGGGAGAGCCAGCCAGGGTAGGGGTCGGGTGTGCGCACTGCCATAGGTAAGTTTCTACAGCATCCGGTCCACGATGTCCCCGATGGCGGCGGGGTCAACGTGGGCGGGAGCGAGTCCCCGCGGGCCCCGCTACCCTTGCACCATGGCCGCTGAGTTGCCCGAGCTGCTCCTCCCCGACGCTGCCGCATGGCGGGCCTGGCTCGAGCAGAACCACGCCACGAGCCCCGGCGTGTGGCTCGTGCAGCACAAGAAGGGCGGCTCCGTGACCGAGCTGACCTACGGTGATGCCCTCGACCACGCCCTGTGCTTCGGTTGGGTCGACGGCCAGATCGGCCGGCGCGACGAGGGCAGCTACGTCACGCGTTTCACGCCGAGGGGGCCGAAGAGCAAGTGGTCGAAGCTCAATGTGGCCAACGTCGGGCGGCTCGAGAAGGCGGGCCTCATGACCGAGGCGGGCCGCGCCGTCGTCAATGCCGCGAAGGCGGACGGGCGCTGGGAACAGGCATACGCGGGCCAGGCCTCGGCCGAAGTCCCAGACGATCTGGCGGCGGCCATTGCGGCGAACCCGGCGGCTCAGGCGCTGTTCGAACAGCTCACCGCCGTCAACCGCTACGCGCTGATCTATCGGACGGGAGCCGTGAAGAAGCCCGAGACGAGGGCCAGGAAGATCGCGGACTTCGTGGACATGCTGGCCCGGGGCGAGACGATCTACCCGCAGAAGCGCCGAAAACTAGACTGATCGCATGTCACACGTACCCGAAGCGCGGCTGCACGCGACGGTCAAGGGCATGGTCCAAGGGGTCGGGTTCCGCTACTGGACCCGGGGCGAGGCCGACAGGCTGGGCCTCGTGGGCAGTGCCGGCAACAATCTGGACGGCACCGTCGAGATCGTGGCCGAGGGGAATCTCGACGACGTCGAGGCGTTCCTCAAGTGGCTGCAGTCGGGCGAGACGCCGGGACGCGTCGAGGGGGTCGAGGCCTCGATCGGGCCCGCGACGGGGGAATTCCGCCGCTTCTCGGTGTGGTGAGCACGGCGGCCAGCAGGAGTCGCCGTGGGCGGCGTCACGCCCAGCCGCGTAGATAGTCCAGCTGGGCCGCGACGGAGGTCTCGGCGGCGCGCCGGACCGAGGCGTCGACGTCGGCATACACGAGATCCGTGACCGCGGCGACGGGGGCCTCCGCGCCGAGACGCTCGAGCGCCGCGCGGATTTGCGCGAGCCGCTCCTCGCGGTGTGCGGCGTAGGCCCGGACGACCTCCCCAAGGTCCGGCAGGACGGGCCCGTGCGCGGGGAGCACGGTCTTCGACCCGAGGCTTTCGAGGCGCCGGAGCGACTCGAGGTAGTCGCCGAGCCTGCCGTCCGGGTAGGCGATGACGGTCGTGCCGCGGCCCAGGATGGTGTCGCCCGTCAGGACGGACCCCTGGTCGCCGTCGTCGGGGAGGAGCAGCGAGACCGAATCGGCGGTGTGGCCCGGGGTTGCGAGCACCTCGATCCGGACCCCAGCGGCCTCGATGACCTCGCCGTCCGCGAGCGGCGGCGCCGCGAAGCACAGCGACGCGTCGAGCGCCCGAACCGGTGCCCCCGTGATCCGATGGAATTCCTCCGCGCCCTCCGTGTGATCCGCGTGGTGGTGCGTGATGAGCACGAGTTCCACGCGCCCGGCAGCGGCGAGTTCGCCGAGGTGGGCCGCATCGAGCGGGCCGGGGTCGACGACGACGACGGCCGGCGCGTCGGCGCCCGCCGTCGGCCCGTGGACGTCCGGCATGGCCCCAGCGGAGAAACCCTCCGAGATGACGTACGAATTCGTCCCCTCGAGGCTCATCGGCCCGGGATTCGGCGCGAGACGATAACGGGTGAGTTCGGAACTCTGGACCCAACGCGAGGGCTGCGGTTCAATCACACGCCCAGCCTAGCGAGCGAGAAAAGAACGCCTCCCAGTTCTCAGGAGCCGAATTCTGGGTAATGATTGATGGACATCTCGAGCAATGGGACCGGCACGACGGCGTGCCATGCGTCGCTATTGACGGGACAGCAGCAATCATGCATTCCAGAGCACAGGGGGCCAGCGCATCCGGCACCCGCCCCGAACGGAAGTCTCCCCGCGCCGGGTCCGAGCGGGGCCGCCTCAGAGTCATCCGGCCCGACCGGCGTGAGCTCTCCTCGCTGCGGCAGTGGGAGCACCTCGTGTCGGATCTGCGGAAGGCGGGGTTGGCCGACGAGCAGGCCCGCGCGGAGGCTGCGCGGCTCCTCGCCGGCGATGTGTGGGGCGGCTAGGACCCTCGGCGGCGCCAACTGCGCTCCCTGCCGCGGGCGGGCCGGACTCATTCGGCGAGCGAGCTGAGCCCGGCCGACGGCTCCCCGAGCGGAAACGCGACGCCCTCGCCGATGACTCTGAGCGCGAGGTCCATGCCTTTGCGTGCCATCGCAGCGTTCCAGTGCCGGATCGTGATCACTTCGCCGCCCCCGGGGATCCGAGGGTCGATCGGCTGATCCGACGGCCGGTCCGCGAGCTTGATCCGCACCGAGGACTCGGGGCCGAAATAGTCCCAGTCGAGCACCGTCCCGTGGATGGGGGATTCCGACGCAATCCGGATCTGCTCGGGCCGGAGCATGATCTGCACGTGACCCTGCGCGGTGGGGTGCCGGACGGGAACGGGGCCCAGTGAGCACATCGCGAGACTGCCTTCGAGCCACGCGTCGAGGATCACGGCGTCCCCGAGGAATTCGGCCGTCGCTCGGTCCGCGGGCCGCGTATACACCACGAACGGGTTGCCGATCTGGGCGAGCTTCCCACCGCGCATGACCGCCACCTGGTCGGCGAAGCTGAGCGCCTCGGCCTGGTCGTGTGTGACGAGGATCGTGGTCACCCCGGCCTTCGCGAGCACCTTCGAGACGGCCCGCCGGGTAGCGACCCGCAGGCCGGCGTCGAGCGCGGAGAACGGCTCGTCGAGGAGCATGACCTCTGGCTTCCGGGCCATGGCCCGGGCGAGGGCGATGCGCTGCTGTTGGCCGCCCGAGAGCTCGTGGGGTCGGCGCTTCGCGTAGGAGCCGTCGAGGGCCACCATGTCGAGGAGCTCCTCGACCCGGGCCGCGATGGCCTTGCGGGAGCCGCCGTGCGCCCGATCGAGCCCGAACGCGATGTTCTGGCCCACGGTCAAATGGGGGAACAGGGCGCCGTCCTGGGCCACGTAGCCGATGTTGCGCCGATGGGCGGGCACCCACGCGTCGCCCGCGACGACGCGCCCGTCGAGCCTGATCTGGCCCGTGTCGGGCTCTTCGAAGCCTGCTATGAGGCGCAGGAGCGTCGTCTTGCCCGACCCCGACGGGCCAACGATCGCCGTCGTGCCTCCCCGGGCGACGTGCAGGTTGATGCCCTTGAGGACCTGCTGCCGCCCGAACGTCTTGGTGACCTCGTCGATCTCGAGGTGGTGGTCGGCGCTGTCCGCGATGGACCGGGCGACCCGAGGCTCGGGAAGGCGCGAGGCCGAGGTGGGGGTGGGGCTCTGTTCGGTCACTGGCCGGCCGCCTTCTTCGACTGCTGGAACAACAGGTAGGTCATGGGTGCGGAGAGCAGGATCATGAGCAGCGCGTACGGGGCCGCGCCCGTGTAGTCGATTCCGCTCGAGAGGTTCCAGAACTGCGTCGCGAGCGTGGACGTGCCCGTCGGGGCGAGCAGGAGGGTTGCCGTGAGCTCGTTGAGGACGGCCAGGAAGACGAGCGCCGCGCCGCCCGCAGCCGCTGGCGCGGCGAGGCGGAGGGTCACGCGGAAGAACGCCATGGCCGGGCGGCGTCCGAGGGCCCTCGCGGCCTCCTCGAGCTCCTTCGGCGCCTGGGCGAGCCCGGCGCGGAGGCTCACGAGCGCACGCGGGAGGAAGAGCAGGACGTACGCGACGACCAAGAGGAGCGTGCTCTGGTAGATGTCCGGGATGGCACGGAGCGCGACGGTCACGAACGCGAGGGCCAGAACGATCCCGGGCATCGAGCTCGTCACGTAGTTGGCGAGCTCGAGCGACTTGCTGAGCCATCCCGGGTACCTCACCGCGAGCCAGGAGAGAGGGAACGCCGCGGCCGTGGTCGCGAGCGCGCCGAGGAGGCCAAGCCAGAGGCTCTGGCCGAGGGCCGACGCGAGGTCGGCGGTCTCCCAGATCTGGGCACCGCCGTCGACAAGCCAGCGGCCGATCACGGCGAGGGGGACGCCGAGGGCGACGACGGCGACCCCGAGGAGCCCCAGCTGGGCGGGCAGTTCCCAGGTGCCGAGACGCGCGCGGGTCGGGGCGGCCTGGGCGCCCGAGCCGAGCTTCGCGTACCGCGCGGTGCCGCGGGCGCGGGCCTCGATGACGAGCATGACGAGACACAGGGCCACGAGGACGCTCGCGAGCATGTTGCCCGCGGAGCCGTTGAAGGTCGAGCGGTACTGCTCCATGATCGCCGTCGTGAACGTGTCGAAGCGCATCATCGCGAAGGCGCCGTATTCGGAAAGGAGGTGGAGGCCGACGAGGAGCGCGCCCCCGGTGACGGCGAGGCGCATCTGCGGGAGGACGACCCGGAAGAAGACCTTCCACGGACCGAGGCCGAGGGAGGCGGCGGACTGCTCGAGCGCCGGGTCGAGGCGAGCGAGTGTTGCCGCGGCCGGGATGTAGACCAAGGGGTAATACGAGAGCGTCGCGATGAAGACGCCCCAGCCGAGCCCCGCCATCGAGGGGACGACGGAGACCCACGCGTAGGCATTCACGAAGGCGGGGATGGCGAGCGGTGCTGCGAGCAGCACGGCCCAGATGCGATGAGCGCGGAGCCTCGTGCGCTCGACGAGCCACGCGCCGCCGATACCGATCACGAGGCACAGCGGCACGGTGATGACCACGAGCCAGATCGTGTTGCCCAGCAGTTCAAGGACGCGTGGCCGCACGATGAGCGCGATCGCGGTGTCCCAGCCTGTCGCGATCGTCATCGCGACGACGAAGCCGAGGGGCACGAGCGAGAGGGCGCCGATGAGGACGCCGAGGACCAAGACGGTCCAAGGCATCGAGCTGATGCGGCGCGCCGCGGAGCGGAGCCGGGCGCGGAAAGCCCCCAGCGGGCGGAGGCTCGTGCCTCCGTCCGCCGAGGGTGACCGGTGTTCCGGCGTGGCTGTGGTCTGCAACAAGGCCTAGAGCAGTCCTGCCTGGGTCATGAGGTCGGTGACCTGCTGGGAGTTGAGCTTCGCGGGGTCGGTGGCCGGCGCCTGCAGCTCTTGGAGCGGGGTGAGCTTGGGGTTCGCGGCCACTCCCGAGCCGACTGGGTACTCGAACGACGAGCCCGTCTGGAGAATCTTCTGCCCGTCTGCGCCCGTGACAAACGCGAGGAACTTCTGCGCCGCCGTCTGGTGCTTGCTCGAGGCGAGCACGCCACCGCCCGAGACCGAGACGAAGGCTCCCGGGTCCTGGTTCTTGAAGTAGTACAGGCCGACGTTGTTCGAGTTCTCGCCGGTCTTCGCCTGATCCCCGAACCAGTAGTAGTGGTAGATGACAGCCGCGTCGATCTCGCCCGAGTTGACCGCCTTCATCGCGGTCGTGTTCCCCTGGTAGGTCTTCGCGTTGCTCTTCATGGCCTTGAGCCAGTCGAGCGTGGCGCCTTCACCCTTGAGCTGGAGCATCGCGGAGACGATGGCCTGGAAGTCGGCGCCCGAGGGGGCCGCGCCCCAGCGGCCCTTCCACGATGCGTCGGCCAGATCCATGATGGACTTCGGGAGATCGCTCGCCTTGACCTTCGTCTTGTTGTAGGCGAGGACGGTCGAGCGGGCGGCGATGCCGACCCACTTCCCGGTGGACGGCCGGTAGGCCTGCGGCACGTTCGCGATCGCCTGCGAGCCCGGGTCCCCGAGCAGGCCCGCGTTCTCGACAGCGCTCATGGCTGGCGAGTTCTCGGTGAGGAAGACGTCCGCCGGGGAGTTCTTCCCCTCCTGGATGAGCTGTTGGCCCATCTCCGTGTCGTCGCCGTTGCGCAGGTTGACCTTGATGCCCGTCTGCTTCGTGAACGCGTCGACCCACGCCTGCGTGAGTTCCTGATGCTGCGCGTTGTAGACCGTGATGGTGTCGGTCGGGCCGCCGGTGGCCCCCGCCGAACCGGAGGATGAGCCGGGTGCGCTGCCGCACGCCGAGAGGCCGAGCGCAGCAGCCGCGGCGATCGCGATGCCCGCGAGGGCCTGGGAACGGATCTTCACAGAAGGTCCTTTCGTAGCTTGGGGGCCGGCACGCGAGGGCCAGCCCGAAGGGCGCGGTGAGGCTTCGACGTCGAGGGTGGAGGCGGTGCCTCCGAGAACGACTGTAGGTTAGCCACACCTAACCTTCGCCCGAATCTGGCCTAATTGTGATGCAAATCACATCAATTACGCAATTTTGGCGTGCCCTAATTACCGCGTGCGACCCTGTGGGCGGCCTCGAGCAGCGTCCAGGCTTGCACTTGGGTGCACAGCTCCACCGCCGTCCGCTGGCCCGGACCGTGGGGATACGACGACGACGCGAGGTCGCCCGGGTGGGCGGGGAAGACGAGGCGGGGCCCGTTCGCGGCGGCGGAGCCCGGCGCGCGTCCCAGATCCTTGCTGTGCCGCTCCTCGCGGCCGCGCCAGAGCGCCTCGGCCGTGTCGCTGACGAGCCGGCCGGCGATGGCACGCGTCGACTCGGGGAGCCGGGGGTCGACGGCGGCGAGGGCGAGATAGCGCGCGAGGATGCCCATGAAGAGACCGCCGTCCCCGCCCCCGTGCGCTTTCAGGGGGCGGCCGCGCGTCGTCGTCCCCGTCGCTCCCGCGACCACGACGGTGAGCTCGCGATCGACGGCCGCGACGAGCGCCCCGGCATGGCCCAGGTTGGCCGGGCCGTGGTCACCGAGTTCGAGCAGTGCACCCAGGACCGTCCCCTGGTTGTACGCCCAGATGTCCCGCGTCACGCTCGGTTCTTCGCCCTTTCGGGGAACGTGGATGCCGTCGAGGAAGAGGCCCTGCTCGGGGTCGAAGAGCGTCTCGTAGAGCCAGTCGACGAGGGACTGGGCCCGCACGCGATCGCCTGCGCGGGCGAAGAACAGGGCAGCCGGACCCGTCGTCGCGGTGTTCTTGTACTGGCGGCGGGTGTTCCAGAACATCCCTCCTCCGAGGTCGTCCGTGTGGGCTGCCTCGAGCCGCTTCCCCAGTCCTCGGAGGGCCGTGGCTGCAGGAGGAAGGCCTTGGCCGGTCAGCCTCCGCGCGAGGCCTTCCGCGCGCTGGGAGGCAAGCGCGAGCCACGCCATGTCGTCGAAGAACATGTTGGGGAAGCGGCCGAAGTTGCGCACTCGGATGCCGCGCAGGTGCCTCTGGGCCAGGGTGAGCCACGGTTGCGCGCTCGCCCCGTCCCCGGACCCGGCGGCTTCCCTCTCCGCGGCGTCGACAAGGCAGTCGAGGAGGTGTGCCTGCCACCAGTAGTGCCACTCGCTCCAAGGGAGCTGAGGGCGCCGGTGTGGATCCTGGATCCAGGCCAGCCACGTGGCGCGGATGCCGAGGGTCTCGTGCCCGAACGATCCGGTGACGCTCTCGGCGGCAGCGTCCGCGCGCGCGGCGGCGGTCTCGGGAGTGCTCACCCCACCACGTTAGCCAGACTGCGGGCCGCGCGCGGGCACCTGTGCTGCCCTGAGCGGCATCTCCGGTGCATATTCCACACGGAGATGCGGTTGAGGCAAGCAGATGCGCAATGGGTGACGGCGCCCCCCTAGACCGTTAGGATGGGCTCGGTTAGCGATCATTAACTGAAGCCAGCTCGGGCTCGACTTGCCCTCGGAATCGGGAGGATCCATGGATCTCGCTGGTGCCACAGCACTCGTCACGGGCGGCGCCTCAGGTCTCGGCGCTGCCACCGCGCGGCGCCTGCACGACGGCGGGGCCGGCGTCGTCGTCGTCGACCTTCCGGGGAGCCGCGGCGCGGAGTTCGCCGAGGAGCTGACCGCCTCGCGCAGGGGCGGACCGCCCGTGCTCTTCGCCGCCGCCGACGTGACGGACGAGGCTCAGGTGGCCGCCGCCGTCGACCTCGCCGTGTCCGACGCCTCCGGGCCCGGTCCGCTCAGGATCGTCGTGAACTGCGCCGGGATCGCGACGCCGGGCAGGGTCCTGGGACGGGACGGGGTGCTGCCGCTCGAGCAGTTCGAGCGGGTGGTGCGAGTCAACCTGTTCGGGACGTTCAACGTGCTGCGCCTCGCCGCGGCGGCGATGGTGCAGGCGGAGCCGGTGACCACGGAGCTCGGCGGCCCGGAGCGCGGGGTGATCGTGAATACGGCGTCGGTGGCCGCGTTCGAGGGGCAGATCGGCCAGCCAGCGTACTCGGCCTCGAAGGGCGCGGTGCACGCGATGACCCTGCCCATCGCGCGGGAGCTCGCACGCTCGCTCATCCGCGTCGTGACGATCGCCCCCGGGATCTTCGAGACTCCCATGATGGCGGGTCTCTCGGAGGAGGCGCAGGCATCGCTTGGCCAGCAGGTGCCGCACCCCGCGCGGCTCGGCCGGCCGGGGGAGTACGCGAACCTCGTGGCGCACATCGTGGACAACGCGATGCTCAACGGCGAGACGATCAGGCTCGACGGCGCGATCCGGATGGCGCCGAAATAGGGTCCCGGCCCGGCGCCCCTCTCGTTGCCCCGTCACCTTCGCAGGGTGCGCACCCTGCGAAGGTGACGGCGCAAGCTTCTGCGGCCGCGCCCTGCGAAGGTGACGGGACCCGGCGCGCGCCGTGACCTATCGGGACCGGGGGCCGCTGGGCGCCGTCACTGGCCGTCACTCGTCGTCGAGCATCTTCTCGCCGGCCTCGACGGCGAGGTCGAGGGAGTTGTCCCTCACAGGCATCGGGCACGTTCCATAGGGGGTGAACGCGCTCGGGTAGTTGATCGTGCGGTTGAAGTCGAGGGTCACCGTGCCGTCCGGACGCGGGCGCGCGGTGGTGACTTTGCGCCAGTCCTCGGTCGTGCGGCCGTTGGTCTCGTCGTGGAACGTGATCGTGAGATCGCCGAGCCTGCCCTGCTCAGCCTGGAGCCGGTACTCACGCCCGTTGCGGTGGAACACGACCTCGCCAGCGGAGCGGTGGACGCCGTCGACGAGGGGGTTGGCGGTCGAGATCGGCACCTCGCGCGGCTCGGGGTACGGTTCCCAGCTGGCTTCGATCACCCAGGCGGGGTCGTAGTCGAAGACCGGGACGCCGCGGAACTCGGTCCGCGTGGGCGACTGGGAGTCCCGCGTGCGGATCGCGTAGCGGCCGCCGCGCATGGCGAGTTCGACGACGATCGTCCCGTAGCGCACCCAGTTCAGGGACTCCTCGTTGGACAAGTGGGCGCTGAATGTCCCGTCCACGGGGTCGCCCTCCTCGTCGAAGACGAGGCCCTCGTCCGCATGCGCCGTCAGCACCGCCGTCTCGAGGCCGACCGATTCGGAGGTGGACCAGAGGCCCGGGACGAGCTCGACCGGCGACGGCTCGGGCGTGAGCCATTGGAGGGACGTGAGCGTGAGCCAGCCGTGCTCTTCGGCGAGCGCGTTGTTGCGGTTCTCGCGAAAGCGCTGCCAGCGGGCGAGTTGTTCAGCTTCGTTGGTGGAACCCTCAAGAGTGTCCGTCATGAACCCACCTTGACCCCACCCGCGCGTCCCTGCAAGGGCCGTGCGCGGCCGACCTGTGGAGTATCACCGTCCCTGAACGGCATAACCGTCCCGCATGCAGGACGGTTATGGCGCTGGGAGACGGCCGTGTAGCTGGGAGACGGCCGCGTCGCCGGGGGACTGCCAGGCGGCCGGGAGCCGGCGAGCGGTCAGGCCACTCGAGTCTCGAGCACCGCCGCGACCCCGAAGGCGCCGAGGACGGTCCCGGTGATGCGGTCGATCCACGTCCGGAACTTGGGCCCTTCGAGCCACTTCCGGAAGAAGTGGGCCGCGCCGACTATTGCGACGAACCACATCACGGCCTCGATGTTGCTGACCACGGTGAGCATGAGCCCCATCCACACGGCGGGGACGCCCGGCACGAGGAACTGGGGGATGACCGCGATGCAGAACATCCCGTACTTCGGGTTGAGGAGGTTCGAGACGAGGCCCTTGGCCCAGGTCCGCCCCAGCGGCTCGTTGCCCAGGCGGGCCGCCGCAAGGGGTGTCCCGCCGCCGTCGTCCGCCGTGCCCGGCCTCCTGAACGAGGCGCGCCACAGGCCGAACGCAAGCCAGACCATGTAGACGGCGCCGGCCAGCCGAAGGGCGTCGTAGGCGACGGTCGAGACGGTCAGGAGCGCCGAGACGCCGGTGGCCGCGGCGACGCCCCACACGAAGGCCCCCGAGATCATGCCCAGCGCCGCGATGTATGCGTGGCGGCGGCCCTGGCTCAGGGTGTAGCGGAGGACGAGAGCGGTATCGGTACCGGGAATCACCGTGATGAGCGCAGCGAGCGCGGCGAAACCCAGCAAGGAATTCTGGAGGGTCACCGACTCAGGATACGTTGGCGGCATGCCGAGCTACCGCGCCGTCCTCCAGATCACCGGGCTTCGCCCGGGCCACCCTCCCGAGAGGGTCATGGAGGCGGCGGAGGAGGCCCTCGGGTCCCGGCACCTGGTCGAGGCGACGCAGCTCGACGTCGTGCGCGGCGTCCCCCAGATCACGCTCCGCTTCCTCGTCGAGGCAGCGTCCGACGACGACGAAGCGGCCGCCGCGTGGGCGTCGGCTCTCGCGATGCACGAGGCGGTGGACGAAGTCGCGACGACGGGGCGGCTGCGGGTCCTGCGGCAGCGGCGGGGGAAGTGGGTGCCGGCCTAGGGCCGTATCCTGCAGGCACGAGCTACGGAAGGAATCCCATGGCTGCCTCCATGCCTGCACCTCTCGGATCGACTGTCGGCGCGAACACGCTCGGATCATTGGACCGCTGGTGGCGGGCGGCGAACTACCTCACGCTCGGGCAGATCTACCTCCTCGACAACCCGCTGCTGCGTCGTCCGCTCGCCAGGGAGGACGTCAAGCCGCGCATCCTCGGCCACTGGGGCACCTCGCCGGGACTGAACTTCCTCTACGCGCACCTGAACCGCGCGATCGGGGACCGTGGCCTGGACACGATCTTCATCGCGGGCCCCGGGCACGGAGGCCCCGCGATGGTCGCGAACGCGTACCTCGACGGCACGTACAGCGAACTGTGGCACGACGTGGACCGGAGCGAGGAAGGCCTGCGGCGCCTCTTCCGGCAGTTCTCCTTCCCGGGCGGGATTCCCTCGCACGCGGCTCCCGAGACCCCGGGGTCGATTCACGAGGGCGGCGAGCTGGGCTACTCGCTCTCCCACGCCTACGGGGCGGCGTTCGACAATCCCCATCTCCTCGTCGCGTGCGTGGTGGGCGACGGCGAGGCCGAGACCGGTCCCCTCGCAACCGCCTGGCACTCCAACAAGTTCCTGAATCCGGCCAAGGATGGCGTGGTCCTGCCGATCCTCCACCTCAATGGGTTCAAGATCGCCAATCCGACGGTCCTCGCCCGGATCCCCGAGAGAGAACTCCTCGCGCTCATGCGCGGCTACGGCCACACCCCGTACCAGGTCACCGTCGGGTACGACGGCGAGGACCATCTCGAGGCCCATGCGAGGTTCGCGGCCGTGCTCGACGAGGCGCTCGACCACGTCGCAGCCCTCAAGGCCGACGCAGCGGCGGGAAGGCTTTCCGAGAGGCCTGCGTGGCCCATGGTCATCTTCCGGTCGCCCAAGGGCTGGACCTGCCCGAAGGTGATCGACGGGCACCCCGCCGAGGGGAACTGGCGCGCGCATCAGGTCCCGCTCACACAGGCCCGCGACTCGGAGGAGCACCTTCGGCTCCTCGAAGACTGGCTCCGCTCGTACCGGCCCGAGGAGCTGTTCGACGACGACGGCGCCCCCGTCCCGGCAGCGACGGAGCTCGCACCGGTCGGGGAGCGCCGGATGAGCGCGAATCCGGTCGCGAACGGCGGCCTGCTCCGGCAGGAGCTGAGCCTGCCCGACTTCCGCGACTACGCGGTGGACGTCCCTGCCCCGGGCGGATCGACGAGCCAGGCGACCGAGGTCCTGGGCCGATGGCTGCGGGATGTGATCCGCCTGAACCCGGACACGTTCCGGCTCTTCGGCCCCGACGAGACGGCCTCTAACCGGCTCCAGGACGTCTTCGAGGTCACCGACAAGCAGTGGGACGGCGAATACCTTCCCATCGACGCGGACAACCACTTGGCCCGGGCGGGACGGGTCATGGAGATGCTGAGCGAGCACCAGTGCGAGGGATGGCTCGAGGGCTATCTCCTCACGGGGCGGCACGGCGTCTTCACCTCCTACGAGGCGTTCATCCACATCGTCGACTCGATGTTCAACCAGCACGCGAAATGGCTCGAATCCGCGAAGCGGATCCCGTGGCGCCGTCCCGTGTCCTCGCTCAATTACCTGCTCAGCTCCCATGTGTGGCGCCAGGACCACAACGGGAACTCGCATCAGGACCCGGGGTTCATCGACCACGTGGTCAACAAGAAGGCCGACGTCGTGCGCGTCTACCTGCCCTTCGACGCCAACACCCTGCTGTCGACGTACGATCACTGCCTCCGCTCGGTCGACTACGTCAACGTCGTGGTGGCCGGCAAGCAGCCGGAGTTCAACTGGCTCACGATCGACGAGGCGATCGCGCACTGCACGCGCGGTCTGGGGATCCTCGAATGGGCGGGCACGGAGACCCAAGGCGAGGAGCCCGACGTCGTCCTGGCCGCGGCCGGGGACGTGCCGACGCTCGAGGTCCTCGCCGCGGCCGCCATCCTGAGGAAGGCGATTCCCGAGCTCAAGGTCCGCGTGGTCAACGTCGTGGACCTCATGCGCCTCCAAAGCGAAGGCGAGCACCCGCACGGGCTATCCGACAGCGAATACGACGCCGTCTTCACGGCGGGCAAGCCGGTCATCTTCGCCTACCACGGCTACCCATGGCTCATCCACCGTCTCGCGTACCGCCGGCATGGGCACCCCCACCTCCACGTGCGCGGGTACAAGGAGGAAGGCACGACGACGACCCCGTTCGACATGGTCATGCTCAACGACATGGACCGGTACCGCCTGGTCATGGACGTGATCGATCGCGTGCCCGGGCTCACCGGGCGCTACGGCGCGCTCCGCCAGGAGATGCAGGACGCGCGCCTCAGCGCCCGGCAGTACACCCGCGAACACGGCGAGGACCACCCGGACGTGGCGGGGTGGTCGTGGGATCCGTCGGCCGGGTCCGGGGCCAACGCGTCCTTCAGCGACACGGGGGACGACGCGCGGTGAGCGCCGGCGGATCGCCGCTCGTCAGGCCGCGGCGACGAAGACGTCGGCCATGTCCTCGTTGAAGAGGACGAATTCGACGAGTTCCACGGTCTGCGTGTCGGCCTCGCGAACCGCGTCGACCGCCGTGCGGGCGACGACGCGCGGGTCCCATCCGTAGATCCCGGCCGAAATCGCGGGGAACGCCACCGAGGCGGCGCCGAGGCTGTCGGCCAGCGTGAGGCTCTCGAAGAACGCCGAGCGCAGGAGGTCGGGGTCGCGCTCGCCCGCGTGCCAGTTGGGCCCGACGGTGTGGATTACCCAGCGTGCGGGCAGACGGAAGGCGGGGGTCGCGACGGCGTGGCCGACGGGGAGCCCTTCGCGGTAGTCCTTGCGGCGCAGTTCCTGACAGGCCTCGAGGAGCTCCGGGCCAGCGGCGAGGTGGATAGCGCCGTCGACGCCGCCGCCCCCGAGGAGGGAACTGTTGGCGGCGTTCACGATCGCGTCGACGCGACGAGTCGTGATGTCACCGGTGACGATGTCGATCCTCATGGGACCAGTGTGGACCAGAAGTGGAAGTGAGCCAATGCCCCCAGATCCGGCTCCCCGGATTTAGTGACCATTCCGTGCTGCGAATGACAGAAAATGTCAATTGGCTTCTCTTGCCGCTTCCTGGAGCTCCAGCCGGCTGCGGAATTCGGTCTCCCGCCCGCTGAGGGGATCGCGGAAGCGGATCGTTCGGGCGAGGAGCTGGAGCGGGCGCGTGAAGTCGTCCGGCGCCTTGTCGAGCAGCAGGGGATAGAACGGGTCGTGCATGATTCCCGCACCGAGCCCTGCCATGTGGACGCGGAGCTGATGGGTCTTGCCAGTGTGCGGCTCGAGGCGGAACAGTGCCCGCGTGCTCGCCGGGGTGCGGTCCATGCGGAGCAGGCTGATGCGCGTCTCGGCATTGGGCTCGCCGTCGACGACGCTCGCAAGGAGATAGTCCCGCGACTTCACCATCCGGTTGCGGACCGTGACGGGTTCCGCGAACTGCTCGAGGAACCGTTCGTCGTCGCCCGCCGGGGCCAGCGAGACGCACTCGTACTCCTTCTGGACCTTCCGCCGCTCGAACAGCACCTGGTACCGCCCTCGCGTCTCCGGGTTGACGGCGAAGAGGAGGACCCCCGCCGTCATCCGGTCGAGTCGGTGCATGGGAACGAGGTCGGGGAGGCCGAGCTCGTTGCGGAGGCGGACGAGCGCCGACTCCTGGATGTAGGTCCCGCCCGGCGTCGTGGGGAGGAAATGCGGCTTGTCGACCACGACGACGTGCTCGTCCCGGTGGAGGATCGAGAGCTCCACGGGCAGCCGCTCCTCGGCCGGGAGGGTGCGGTAGTACCAGATGAAGGTGTGCTCCTCGAGCGGGGTGGCCCGATGCAGGGGCGAGCCGTCCGCCCCGACGATCTCGCCGTCGTCGAACCTCTGAAGGATCCCGTCCGGGTCGATGTGCCCCCACCGGTGCAGCATGTAGTCGAGCGCCGTCTCCCACGGCCCCTCCGCGGGCAGGCGAAGGCGCGTTGCATTGACGCCGTCGCGCACGGGGAGGGGTGATTGCATCACCATTCAAGGGTAGCCGTGCCGCGGAAGGGATCGCGCGGATCGCGCCAGTCGTAGAATCCGCAGGACAGGGGTCCCGGGTGCGGCATCGGAGAAGGAGATCAGGAAGTGGAGGACGTCGCTCAGTTCGGGCTCGTCGTCCTGGTCGTCGCCTTCGCGGCCCTGGCGGCGGTCCTGTCCAATCGAATCAGCGCATGGCTCCGGATTCCCGCGCCGGTGATCTTCCTCGTGTGCGCGGCGGGGGTGTCCGACCTCTTCCCCCAGCTCGGGGAGCTGTCCACCACCGCTGTGCAGCGCGTCGTGACAGTCGCGTTGGTGGTGGTGCTGTTCGACGGCGGGATGCACATCGGCTGGGAGCGATTCCGGTCTGCCGCGTGGCCGGTGCTGCTGACCGGCATCATCGGGACGTTCGCCACAGCTGCCGGGCTGGCACTCGCCGCCCACGCGCTGTTCGGACTCGACTGGCCTACGGCGCTCGTGCTCGGCACCGCCCTGTCTCCCACCGATCCCGCGGTTGTGTTCTCGGTTCTGGGGCGCCGCGAGGTCATCGGTCGCACGGGCGTGATCCTCGAGGGCGAATCAGGGGCAAACGATCCGGTCGGCATTGCCCTCATGGTGAGCCTGCTGGCCGCTGGGGGCGCGGGCGGCATCGACGCTCCAGGGGTGATCGGCAGCTTCATCCTCCAAATGGGCGTCGGAGCCCTCGTCGGCATGGTGGGCGGAATGCTCTTGCTGACCTTCATGCGGCGCGTCCAACTACCGAGCGAGGGCCTCTACGCCCTGCGCACTCTCGCCGGGGCCCTCGCGCTCTACGGCGTGGCCACCGTCGCCCACGGTTCCGGGTTTCTGGCGGTGTTCATCGCGGGGATCATCATCGGCGACGAGGGTGCGCCGTACAAGGCGGACATCAGGCGCTTCCACTCGTCCCTCGCGAGCATCGCCGAGATCGTGGTGTTCGTCGTCCTGGGCCTGACGGTCGACCTCCGTACCCTGGCCGACGGGAACGCCTGGCTGATCGGCCTCGGTCTCGCCGTCCTGCTCTCTCTCGTGATCCGGCCGCTGTTCGTGGGGCTCGTGCTCCTCCCCGTGAGGCTCCGGTGGGGGGAGCGGATCTTTGTGCTGTGGTCTGGGTTGAAGGGGGCCGTGCCGATCCTCTTGGGAACCTTCGTGTTCGGGTCCGGCCTGCCGGGGACGACGCGGATCTACGACGTGATCTTCGTGGTCGTTGCCTTCTCGGTGCTCGTCCAGGGCGGGCTGGTTCCCTGGGTGGCCGCGCGCTGCGGGGTGCCCATGAGGAAGGTCGAGCCCACCCCGTGGGGACTGGGCCTGCGGTTCCGGGAGCCGCCCACAGGCCTCCGGCGCTACCGTGTGGCGCCCGGAGCGACGGCGGACGGCCAGGCCATCGAGGACCTTGGCCTCGCGGAGGGCATCTGGGTCAGCTTCGTCCTCCGGCAGGGCCAACCGCTTCAGGTGCACGCGTCGACCGTCCTGGCCGCAGGGGACGAGGTCCTGCTCCTCGTGGATCCCGAGGAGGCGGACCCCGAGGGCTTGTTCGTTCGCGGTTCGTCGTCGGAAGGAGGCCCTCCCAGCGCTGTCGCGAGCCGGTCCACCCTCGGCGGGTGGATCGCCCGCGTGGTCCAGCGGCGGAGGAATCGCTGAGTCCGGTGGGCGGGAACGGACGACGCCGGGCGTGCGGCGAGCGCCGGGCGTGCGGCGAGCGCCGGCCGGCCGCCCGCGTCCGGCGGCCACCATGCGGACGCCAGGCGCGGTGCGGGCGCCGCCTGCTGTAGTCTCTGGCGCTGAGGAAGTTCCCCCGGCTCACAGTATCCGGCGTCGCGTACGAGCCCCGATCCCTGTGGAGTGCCCGCATGCCCCCGCTTTCCCCCACTGAACCTGACCTGACGTCTGGGCCCGCAGGCCCGGCCGCCACGGGCCCTGCGGCCGAGCTCCGCGCCGACGTCCGCCGCGTCTCGACGCTGCTCGGCGCTTCGCTCGTCCGGCAGCATGGCCCGGAGCTGCTGCGCCTCGTGGAGGAGGTGCGGCTCCTGACCAAGGAGTCCAAGGAGGCGGCGCGCGGCGGGGCGGGCGCGCTCGGGCCGTGGAACGCGGCCGACGTCGCAGCCCAGGTCCGTGAGCTGCTCGCCTCCCTGCCCGTCGACGAGGCGACCGAACTCGTGCGGGCCTTCGCCTTCTATTTCCACCTCTCCAACGCGGCGGAGCAGCTGCACCGCGTCCGCGAGCTCGGGACGCGACCCGAGAACTCGGGGTGGCTTGCGGCCGCCGTGCGCGACATCGCGGATCAGGCGGGGCCCGGGGTGCTTCAGGAGGTCGCGACGTCGCTCGACGTCCGCCCCGTCTTCACGGCCCACCCGACCGAGGCCTCGCGCCGCTCGGTCCTCGACAAGCTGCGCGCGGTCTCGAAGATCCTCTCGGTGCCCTCGACCGAGGGGACCGAGCTGCGTCGCCGTCAGGATCGCCACCTCGCTGAGATCATCGACCAGATGTGGCAGACGGACGAACTGAGACAGGTCCGCCCCACGCCCGTGGACGAGGCTCGCAACGCGGTCTACTACCTCGGCCAGATCCTCGGCGGGCCCCTCCCCGAGGTGCTCGACGAGCTCTCGGGCCTCCTCGCCGAGCACGGGGTGACCCTGCCCTCGACGTCCTCGCCTCTTCGGTTCGGCTCGTGGATCGGCGGAGACCGCGACGGCAACCCGAACGTCACGCCCGACGTGACGCGCGAGATCCTCGCGCTCCAGAGCCAGCAGGCCGTGCGGATCGCCGTGCGGCTCGTCGACGAGCTCATCAGCATCCTTTCGAATTCCGCGGCGATCGCAGGCGTCGAGCCCGAGCTGCTCGAATCGATCGACGCCGACCTCGCGAAGCTGCCGGGCCTGGACAAGCGCGTTCTCGAGCTCAACGCCCAGGAGCCGTACCGCCTCAAACTCACGTGCATCAAGGCGAAGCTCCTCAACACCGGTCGGCGCATTTCCGCCGGTACCGCGCACGAGCCCGGCCGTGACTACGCCGCGACTTCGCAGCTCGCCGAGGATCTTGCCGTGCTCGACCGCTCCTTGCGCGAGCATGCGGCCCAGCTGGCGGCCGACGGCGCGCTGGCCACCGTGCGCCGCGTCGTCGCCTCGTTCGGGCTGCACCTCGCGACGGTCGACATCCGCGAGCACGCGGACTACCACCACGAGGCGGTCGGCCTGCTCCTCGATCCGCTCGGCGAGCTCTCCCGGCCGTATCTCGAGCTTCCGCGGGCCGAGCGCAGGCGCATCCTCGCGCTCGAGCTCGGCAGCCGCCGTCCTCTGTCGGGCCACCCCGTCGAGCTCCCGGGGCACGCAGCCCGGGTGTACGAGACGATGCGGGTCATCCGCCAAGCCCGGCGCGTCTACGGCCCCGACGTCATCGAGACCTACATCGTGTCGATGACCCGCGGCGCCGACGACGTCCTCGCGCCGGCACTCCTCGCCCGCGAGGCTGGCCTCGTGCGGCTGTTCGGCGAGGCGCCGTACGCGCACATCGGGTTCGCACCGCTGCTCGAGACCGTCGACGAGCTCCGTGCGTCCGCCGAGATCATCGACCAGCTCCTCTCCGAGCCCGCGTACCGCGAGATCGTGCGGCTCCGCGGTGACGTGCAGGAGGTCATGCTCGGGTACTCCGATTCCAACAAGGAGTCCGGCGTGCTGACGAGCCAGTGGGAGATCCACAAGACCCAGCGCAAGCTCCGGGACGTGGCGGCGCGGCACGGCGTCCGGCTCCGCCTGTTCCATGGGCGCGGCGGCTCCGTGGGCCGGGGCGGGGGCCCGACCTATGACGCGATCATGGCCCAGCCGAACGGTGTCCTCGAGGGCGAGATCAAGTTCACGGAGCAGGGCGAGGTCATCAGCGACAAGTACTCGCTCCCCGAGCTCGCGAGGGAGAACCTCGAACTCTCCCTCGCCGCCGTCATGCGCGCCTCCGCGCTGCACCGCGCCCCGCGCACGACAGTGGACGAGCGCGAGCGCTACGGCGAGCTCATGGACCTCATCTCGGATGCCGCCTTTGCGCGCTATCGCAAGCTCATCGACGATCCGGACCTGCCGGCGTACTTCGTGACCTCGACGCCGGTCGAGCAGCTCGGGCAGCTCAACATCGGCTCGCGTCCCTCCAAGCGTCCGGACTCGGGCGCCGGCCTCGGCGGCCTCCGCGCGATCCCGTGGGTGTTCGGGTGGACCCAATCGCGCCAGATCATCCCGGGCTGGTTCGGCGTCGGGTCCGGGCTCCGCGCCGCGCGCGAGGCCGGGAAGGACGCCGAGCTGCGCGAGCTCCAGGAGCGGTGGCCGTTCTTCCAGTCCGTCATCTCCAACGTGGAGATGACGCTTGCCAAGACCGATCTCGAGATCACGTCGCACTACGTCTCTTCGCTCGTGCCCAAGGAACTGCACCACATCTTCGAGGACATCCGGGACGAATACGAGCTCACCGTCGCCGAGGTCGAGCGCCTGACCGGCGAACGCGACCTCCTCGAGGCCGCGCCGACGCTCAAGCGGACCCTTGAGATCCGCGATCAGTACCTCGACCCGATCAGCTACCTTCAGGTCGAGCTCCTGCGGCGCATCCGGGAGAGCGCGGCCGACGACGGCCAGCCCGGTGAACGGGAGATCGACGAGCGGCTCCAGCGGGCGCTGCTCATCACGATCAACGGCGTCGCCGCCGGGCTGCGCAACACGGGGTGACGGCGGGGCCGGCCGAAGGTCGGGCAGCGCGTTCCTAGGGTACTTGGGCTCTTAACATCGCCCGAGCTCTCGCCCAAGCTAGTGTCCAGCGGGCCCCATGCCCGTGCCCGAGAGGGCGGCTCCAACAGTGAGGGAAAGAGAGGTTGTGCCGTCATGTCAGATCTGACCAGGTGGTTCGATTCCCGGCGATCGCCGTTTGAGCTGTTCCAGAGACTGTTCGAGGGCGAAGACGTCGCTTCGGCCGGGATCAAAGTCGAGGAACTGGTCGAGGACGGAAAGCTCGTCGTGCGTGCCGAGCTCCCCGGGATCGACCCTGAGCGGGACGTCGACGTCAGCATCTCGGAAGGGCAGCTCCGTATTGACGCCCATCGCGAGGAGCGGCAGGAGGAGAAGGAAAAGGGCGGCTACCGCACCGAATTCCGCTACGGCTCGTTCACCCGCACCCTCGCGCTTCCAGAGGGCGCCTCGGCCGACGACGTCACGGCGACGTACACCGACGGGGTGCTCGAGGTCCGCGTCCCGATCCCGGAGCAGAAGCCCGCGCGGATCTCGAACAAGATCGAGGTCAAGCGCGGCTGACGTCCGGGAGCCCGGTCCGGAGCGGGAGCCCGTCCATTCGGGAGCCAGGTCTATTGGGGGACTTGGCTCTCGTTTCATCGTGCTGTTGGCCGCACTTGCTCACCGATCCGCCGCCGGTTCACTGACGTGCCGTCGGTTCACTGACGTGCCGCCGGTTCACTGACGCGCCGCCGGATGGTTCCGCGCGATGAACAGGGCGGCCTGCGTCCGCCGCTCGAAGCCGAGCTTGGCGAGGAGAGAGGAGACGTAGTTCTTGACCGTCTTTTCGGCGAGGAACAGTTCGCTTCCGATCTCGCGGTTCGTCAGGCCCCGGCCGATGAGTTCGACGACGCGCCGCTCCTGTGGGCTGAGCAGGGCCAGCCTCGGGTCGACCTTCTGCTCCGGGGTGAGCTTGGCAAGAACCTTCGCCTTCGCGTCCTCACTGAACAGCGACTGGCCTGCGGCTGCGCGCCTCAGCGCTGAGATGAGCTCGGTGCCGCGGATCTCCTTGAGCACGTATCCGCTCGCCC
>NZ_DAIUJO010000053.1:0-25973 GCF_036848755.1 Sinomonas sp.
TACCCGACGGACATCCTCCCCTCCGTGCTGCTCCTCGGCGTCGGCTTCGCCCTCGGCTTCCCGTCCATCAACGTCCAAGCCACGGCTGGCATCCACGACGATGAGCAGGGGCTCGCCGCCGGCCTCATCCAAACGAGCACCCAGGTCGGGGCCGCCCTCGTGCTCGCGGTCACGACGGCACTCGTCGGCTCGGGCACCCACACGGCGTCGTCCCCGACCGCCATGCTGGACGTGTTCCGGCCGGGCCTGGCCCTGAGCACGGCCGTGGCTGTGGCGGGACTCGCCATCGCGGCGGCACCACGGTGGTGGCGAATTCGCCGGGCGCGCGCCTAGAGCTCGCGCTCTGCGTACACGCGCAGGGCGTCGCGCACGAAGGTCGCAGCCTGAGCGCCGCCGTAGTTCGCGGCGAAGCGCTCGTCGGCGACATACATGTCAGCGAGACCGAGCACGTAGCCCTTTGCCGGCCCCTCGGGATAGCCGGGGGTTCCGGGAATGCCGCCCAGCCAGTCGACGTGGCGCGCAGCGAGGGTCTGCGCGGTGTCGCTCTCCGGCGAGGCGCCGCTCGCCGCGGCGGCACGCCAGTCCTCGATGAGCCGGGCAACGCGTCCCCTCCACTCCTTCTGGCCCTCGGCACCCAGTCCGCGCCACCAAGTGTCGCTGTCTTCGTAGGCCTCGCGGCCCCAGCGGGCCTCGACCTCGTCCTTGTACCGCGTGTGGTCGAACCCATCGAACATGTCCTGCGCCATGAGCTGGCCACCTCCTTCCAGTTGATGGATCGTCGACTCGACCGCGCGCGCCTGGCGCGCGAGCCGCTCCCTTTCCTCCCGCAGCCACGCGAGATGCGCACGGAGCGCGCTGGCCTGGTCCGTCTGGTTCCTGAGGACCTCCGCGACGGCCGGCAGTCCGAGGCCGAGCTCGCGGAGCAGGAGGATGCGCTGGAGCCGCACGAGCGCCTCCTCGTCGTAATACCGATAGCCGTTGCGCCCTCGCGACCTCTTGGATGCTCCAATCCATGCGTCCCTCCTTGCTCTTCGAGGGTAGGAGTTGACGCTGCGTCAAGGTCAAGGGGTTTCGCCGGGTTCCTCGCGCTGCCGGAGCTAGGCCGCGCCCGGCCCCGCTCCGGCGCGCCCGCTCAAGCGGTCGACGACGGCGAGCAGGTCGCCGATGGAGGTGCCGAACGTCTTCTCGGGCCAGGATCCGGCGAGGGACGAGTAGTGGTACAGCCCCTCGCCCATCAGCATGACCGCGGTCGCGACGGCGGGGTCCGGAACCTCGCGGCGGATGAGCTCGAGCCACGCGGCGTCGATCTCCTCGAGGGCGGCGAGCGCGCCCGCGTGCCCCGTCTGCGCGAGGCGGACTGCCGCGACGAAGAAGGCATCCATGTCGGTACCCGAGTTGACCGAGGTGCGGACGAAGTACCGGGCCGGCCCCTCGGGGTCGGCGGCCATGCGCTCCCTGTCGAGCTTCGCGGCTTCGCGCAGCGCCGTCAGGAGCGCGTCGGCGAGCGCGTCCTTGCTCTTGAAGTGGTACAGGAGGCCGCCCTTCGAGACTCCCGCGCGGGCAGCGACGGCATCCATCGTGGCCGCCCGCTCCCCCTCGGAGACGAGCAGGTCGCGGTACGCGGCGAGCAGGGCTTCGCGGGCCTTGGGCGGTCTGGGCATAAGGCCACTGTACGTGGCGTTGTAACTAAACCGTCCGGACGGTATAGTTAAACCATGTTCCAAGTCGCCACCCGCACCCACGCGCGCATCGCATCCGCCGGGAAGGCCCGGCGCTGGCTCGCGCTGGGAACGCTCATGTTCCCGGTGCTGCTCATCGCCGTCGACAACACGGTGCTCGCGTTCGCGCTCCCCTCGATCTCGCTCGCCCTGCAGCCGAACAGCACCCAGGCACTGTGGATCGTTGACGTCTACGCGCTCGTGCTCGCAGGGCTCCTCGTGCCGATGGGCAGCATTGGCGACCGCATCGGCCGGCGGCGCATCCTCCTGGTCGGCGCGACCGGCTTCGCGGCCGTCTCGGCCCTCGCAGCGCTCGCCACGAACTCAGCCCAGCTCATCGCCGCCCGGGCTCTCATCGGCGTGTTCGGCTCGATGATCATGCCGGCAACGCTGTCCCTCATCCGCAACCTCTTCGCGGACGCCGGAGAGAGACGCCTCGCGATCGCCATCTGGGCGGCGACCTACTCTGGCGGCGCCGCGCTCGGCCCGCTCGTAGGCGGCGCCCTCCTCGAGCACTTCGCGTGGGGCTCGGTGTTCCTCCTCGCCCTCCCGGCACTCATCCCGCTGCTCGTGCTCGCCCCGGTGCTCGTGCCGGAGTCACGCGACCCCTCGCCGTCGCCCGTCGACCCGCCGAGCATCCTGCTGATCGCGGCAGCGGCCACCGCGATCGTCTACGGCATCAAGGAGATCGCGCACGACGGCGGCGCCTCCGCCGGGCTCGTCCTCGCCGCTGGCCTAGCGGCGGGTTGGGCCTTCGTCCGCCGCCAGCTCCGGAGGCCGCAGCCCATGCTCGACGTCCGGCTCTTCCGGAACCCTGCGTTCAGCTCGGGGCTCGCCGCGAACCTCCTGAGCATCTTCTCGCTCGTCGGGTTCACGCTGTTCCTCTCGCAGCACCTCCAGCTCGTCGCGGGCGAATCGCCCCTGCACGCGGGGCTGCTCATGCTCCCCGGACTGGCCCTCACGATCGCCACCGGCCTGGCTGCAGTCCGGCTCGCCGCGAGGTTCTCGGCACCGTCGGTCATGGTCGGCGGCCTGCTGCTCAACGCGCTCGGCTATGGGCTCGTCCTCGCCTTCGGCCGCGACGGCTCGCTGCCCGCGCTCCTCGCCGGGTTCACCGTGGTGGGTGCGGGTGTGGGCCTCGCCGAAACGCTCTCGAACGACCTCATCATCGCGAGCGTCCCGGCGGCGAAGGCCGGCGCCGCGTCTGCGGTCTCCGAGACGGCGTACGAGCTTGGGGCCGTCCTCGGGACGGCGGTCCTCGGCAGCGTGCTCGGGGCGGCGTACCGCCTCAACGTCACCGTCCCGTCGGGACTCCCGGACGCTGCCGCCGCACGGGCTCGCGAGACGCTCGGCGGAGCCGTCGACGCCGCGCCGTCCCTGCCCGGCGGCCAGGCGTCCGAGCTGCTGGCATCCGCCTTCCACGCGTTCGACTCCGGGGTCGCGGCGACCGCGGCGATCGGTGCGGTGCTCATGCTGGTGGCGGCCGCCGTCGTCCGCCGCGCGCTGCGCCGGGCCTGAAGGCGAGGCGGCTCGGTGCTCAGCGGACCTTGTCCTTGAGGAACTGCACGGCGCGCGACCACGCGAGCTTCGCGGCCTCCGGACGGTAGTTGCCCTGAGGGTTGGAATCGTTCGCGAAGGCGTGGCCGGCGTCGTAGAAGAAGAACTCGACCTCCGCCCCGGACTCGCGGCGGATCTGCTCGGCCTGCTTGCGGGCCTCGGCGGCAGGGTAGCCGCGATCGTGCTCCCCATAGTGCCCCTGGATTGCCGCGCGGACGCCCGAGAAGTCGTTCGGGACGCCTTGGCCGACGCCGTAGAACGGCACCGCCGCGCTCACCCGCTCGCCCTGCTGGGCGGCGAGTTGGAGGACGAACCCTCCGCCCATGCAGAAGCCGATCGCCCCGACGGTCGAGCTCGTGACCTCCGGGAGCGAGAGCAGATAGTCCACAGCCCCGGCGAGCAGGCGGGCGCCCTCCTCCTCGGGAAGGTCGCGCATGATCCGGGCAGCCTCGGCGCCGTCGTGGGCAACCCGGCCGCCGTAGAGGTCGGGGGCGAGGGCCACGAACCCCTCGGCCGCGAGCCGGTCGGCGATGTCCCTGATGTGGTCCACCAGCCCCCACCACTCCTGGATGACGATCACGCCCGGGCCCGTGCCGGACTCCGGCCGGGCGAGGTAGCCGTGAGCCTCGCGGCCCGCGGAGGGGAACGTGACGTTCTGGAAAGGCCTCTGTTCGTTCATGCGACCACGCTAGCCGGATGCTGCCCGCAGGCGTACCCGCGGCGTAGCGTGGGTGTATGGACTGGGTGCTCTGGTTCAGCGCGCCGGACTACGAGCTGGCAAGGATCGTGCTCCAGCGGGGCGTGGCCGCCCTCTACTTCGTCGCGTTCCTCTCGAGCCTCAACCAGTTCCCGGTCCTCCTCGGTGAGCACGGCCTGCTCCCGGTGCCGGACTTCGTCGCGGCCTTCCACCGCCTCCGCCGCCCCACCCTGTTCCGCTGGGGCTACTCCGACCGCCTGCTGCGCTGGATGTGCGCCGTCGGGCTGGTGATCTCGGGGCTCGTCATCCTCGGAATCCCACAGCTTGGACCGCCGTGGGTCCCGCTGGTCGCCTTCCTCGTCCTCTGGGCCTTCTACATGTCGATCGTCAACGTCGGCCAGACCTTCTACGGCTTCGGCTGGGAGATGCTCCTGCTCGAGGCGGGCTTCACGGTCGCATTCCTCGGCTCCGACCAGAGCCCGCCGCCCACGGCCATACTCCTCGTGACCGCGTGGCTCACGTTCCGCCTCGAGTTCGGGGCCGGCATGATCAAGATCCGCGGAGGCCAGGAGTGGCGGGACCTCACGGCCCTCTACTACCACCACGAGACCCAGCCCATGCCCGGGCCGTTCAGCCGCCAGTTCCACCTGCTGCCCAAGCCGCTGCACAGGGTCGAGGTCGTGGGAAACCACTTCGCGCAGCTCGTCGTCCCGTTCTTCCTGTTCGCGCCGCAACCCCTCGCCACGATCGCGGTCGCGATCGTGGTCGTGACCCAGCTGTGGCTCATCGTCTCGGGCAACTTCGCGTGGCTCAATTGGTCGGCGATCGTGCTGGCCTTCGCCGCTGTGAGCGACCGCGTCGTGCACGCCGTCTTCCCGTTCATGCCCCTGCGGTACTCGTCGGCGTCGTGGGCCGCGGCGACATCCCAGGCCGACGGCGTCTGGTCGGGGGGCCTCTTCGCGGGCGGTCTGGGCGAGCCGACCGGCTACCCGGGCGACGTCTTCTCCTGGCTGTGGGCCGTCGTCGTGCTCGCCGCGGGCGTCTTCCTCGCCGTACTCGGGTACTGGCCAGCGAAGAACCTCTTCTCGCGCCGCCAGCTCATGAACGCCGCCTTCAACCGCTGGATGCTCGGCAACACGTACGGGGCCTTCGGGAGCGTGACGAAGCGGCGCGTCGAAATCGTGGTCGAGGGAACGCTGGACGACGTCCCCTCCGACGACGCCGAATGGCGCGAGTACCGCTTCAAGGGCAAGCCGGGGGAGGCCAGCCGCCTGCCGCGCCAGTGGGCGCCCTACCACCTGCGCCTCGACTGGCTCATGTGGTTCCTCCCGCTGCGCACAGTCCACGAAGAATGGTTCTACGCGTTCCTGTTCAAGCTCCTCGAGGCCGATCCCGCGACGCTCCGCCTCCTCCGGGCCGACCCGTTCGACGGCGCGAGGCCCCGATGGATCAGGGTCCGCAACGCGCTCTACCAGTTCTCGAGCCGCGAGCAGTTCCGGCAGACCCATGACCGTTGGAACATCACGCCGATCCGGGTGCTCATCCGGCCGATCGAACTGCGGGACGTAGCGCAGTAGGGAACAAAAGAACCCCCGGCCTCAAGACCGGGGGTTCCAGCTGTGCGCGAGGCGGGATTTGAACCCGCACGCCCTTTCGGACACTGGCACCTGAAGCCAGCGCGTCTGCCGTTCCGCCACTCGCGCTCACGATCCGCAGGCAACCCCAAGGGGCCCACTCCCGCGAAAGCAGCGAGCTCAAGCATAGCCGAGCCCCCGACGGATGCGAAATCGGCGGGGAGCCGCGGCGCCACCGCCGAGGCGGCGAATCGGGAGTTTCCAGAACAGCCCAGTACTATCGGAGAAGCATCGAACGCACGCGCAGCGAAGAGGCACGTACGCCACCGTCACTTCGCCGCGCGCTCCGACTGACGGCAAGCCGAGAGAGGAGGACGGCCATGGGACTGCTCGATCGCCTCGAGCTCGGCATTGAGAAGGCCGTGCACGGCGTCTTCTCGCGAGGCAACACCCAGATCCAGCCGGTCGAGATTGCGAGCCGACTGCGGCGCGTGATGGACAACCAGGCCATCGCGATCTCGCAGGGCCGAACGCTCGCCCCGAACGTCTTCGAGGCCCGGCTCGGCGACAACGACTTCGACCGCGTCCAGCAGTGGGGCCAGCCCCTCGCCGAGGAGCTGTGCGACGTCGCCGTCCAGCACGCCCGCTCGCAGGGCTACACGCTGCAGGGCCCTGTCCGCTTCTCGTTCAAGCACGACGCCGACCTCAAGCCCGGCGCGTTCGAGGTCACGGCACGCTCGGAGAAGAGCGCTGCTCCCTCGCCCGCTCCTGGTCCCCGTCGGCCAGTTCCGCCGGCGCCGCCGCGCGTACCCTCCGCACCGAATCGCTTCCCGGCCGGTGCGTTCCCCGGCGGTGCGACCATGCAGCAGCCGCTCCATCTCCACCCCGTCCTCGAGATCGACGGCCAGCGGTATTCGCTCAACGCCGACTCGGTCGTTCTGGGCCGTTCCTCGGAGGCCGACGTCGTCGTCGACGACACCGGCGTCTCGCGCCGGCACCTCGAGATCCGTCGCAGCCAAGGCCACGTCTACGCCGTCGACCTCGGCTCGACCAACGGAAGCTACGTCAACGGAGAGCGGGTGAACGGCTCGGTCGAGCTCCTTGACGGGGCGACCATCTCGATGGGCCGCACGCGCATCGTCTTCCGGATGCTGCCGGCCCCCCTGGGAGGATCCGCGTGAACGAACTGACGCTCACCGTCCTCCGTCTCGGCTTCCTCGTGCTCATGTGGGTGCTGGTGTTCAGCATCGTCGGCGCGATGCGGCGGGACCTCATGGTCGGGCGGCGTCACAAGACCGGCGCGCCGAGCGCGCGCGAGGTCCGCAAGAACCCTGCCCTCGCCGAACCGCCGCCGCCCCGGCAGCAGGCGCACGAACTCGTCGTCGTCGAAGGTCCGCTCGCCGGTGCGAGCATGGCCCTCGGGGAGAGCCCCATCCTGCTGGGCCGCGCGCAGGAAGCCACGCTCGTGCTCGAGGACGACTACGCCTCGGGCCGCCACGCGCGCCTCTTCCCGCAGGGAAGCCGCTGGTTCATCGAGGACCTCGGCTCGACGAACGGCACGTATCTCGCTGACCGTCAGCTGACCCGCGCCCAGCCCGTCGAGCTCAACGTCCCGATCCGCATCGGGAAGACCGTGATCGAGCTGAGGCCCTGATCTTGCCGGACACCCAGCTGATCCTGCGGTACGCGGCCCGTTCCGACGTCGGCAGGCTGCGCGCCAAGAACGACGACTCCGCCTATGCGGGCCGTCATCTTGCCGTCGTCGCAGACGGGATGGGCGGCCACGCGGGTGGCGACGTGGCCAGTGCGTCCACTGTCCTCGATCTGGTCCACCTCGACCACGGCGGGTACGGGGACAGCGGCGAGGCCGGCACCGTGCTGGCCGATGAGATCCAGACCGCGAACTCCCTCCTCTCCGAGCTCGTCGCGACGAATCCGAAGCTCGCGGGCATGGGCACGACGGTCACCGCAATCCTCCTCAACGGGTCCAAGCTCGCTTTCGCGCACATCGGCGACTCTCGCGCCTACCGTCTGCGCGGCAACAAGTTCGAGCAGATGAGCGTGGACCACACGTTCGTCCAGCGGCTCATCAACGAGGGCCGTCTCCGGCCCGAGGAGGCAGAGACCCACCCGCACAAGAACGTCCTCATGCGCGTCCTCGGCGATGTCGACGCGAGCCCCGAACTGGATCTCACCTCGTTCGACGTCGAAGAGGGCGAGCGCTGGCTCTTGTGTTCGGACGGCCTCAACTACGTTCCGCACGCGATCGTCGAGCGGACGGTCAGCGAGATCGAAGACCCCGGCGAGTGCGCGGACAAGCTCATCACGCTGACCCTGGCCGCGGGCGCGCCGGACAACGTGACCGTGATCGTGGCGGACATTGTCGCCGCCGAGGCAAGCGACGACCAGAAGCCCGTCTCCGCTCCGGCGGCCGCCGCGACGGTCACTGCGTCCGCGGCCGCCCGGACTCCGGTCACGTCCGCAGCCCGCGCGGAGACCCCCACGGGCAAGGCCGCCGCGGCTGCGGCAGCGCACGACGACGGCGGCGCACCCGAGAGCCCCGCTCCCGCTCCCGGGGGCGCGGCAAGCGAGCCCGCCGGCGGCGAGGGCGGCGAACTCAGCGACGACGAGACCGGCGTCCGCCACGAAGTACCGACGGATCCGAACCTGGGAGCCCACCTCTCCGCGGAAGTCCTCCGGCGCGAGCTCGACAGCCGCCCCCACGAGCTCGTCGGCGCGGCCGCCGCCGCGGCCGAGAGCGGATCGCTTCCCTCGGTCGCGAGCAGGACAGCCGCACGTCGCGCCGCCGCGCTCCTCACCCACCGCGCCGACCCCGAGGTCGAGGTCGAAGAACCGGACACCGAGTCGGACTCGGTGCGCCGTCGGCTCCGCCGCTGGGTCAGGCTCATCGTCGCGGCGATCGTGGCAGTCGCGATCGTGCTCGGCCTGTGGCTCGGGTACGCGTGGACCCAGACGCGCTACTACGTCGGGGCCTACAACAACCACGTCGCGATCTTCAACGGGGTCTCCCAGACGCTGGGGCCCATCTCGCTGTCCAAGGTTCACGCCGTGACCGACATTCCGATGAGTTCCCTCCCCAACTTCCAGCAGCAGCGCCTGCAGGCAGGCGTCCCGGCCAACAGCCTCTCCGAGGCCGAGGACATCGTGGCCAACATCCGGAGCAATCCGGACAGCTGCCTGAGCTCGCCGTCGTCGTCGGCCTCGCCGACTCACACGGCCTCGCCCGTACCCTCGGCGTCTGCGACGGCGATACCGGCGTCGCCCCACCCGTCGCCGTCGCCCACGGGCGCGAGCGCGCACCCGTCGAGCAGCCCATCGCCCACCAATCCCTGTTTGGGAGGCCAATAATGAGCGCTGTCGACGCCGCCGTGCGCCCGCGGCGCAACATCGAGCTCGTCCTGCTGATCCTCGCCCTCATCGTCGGCTGCGGCGCGAACGCCATGACCGCGCTGAATGAGGGCACCGCGCTGGGAAGCAACTTCTGGCTCGAGAGCGTGACGATCACGGTTGCATCGCTCGCGCTGCATATCTCGCTGCGGTTCCGAGCAAAATATGCCGATCCGCTCATCCTTCCCCTCGTCGTGGCCCTCAACGGGCTGGGCCTCGCGATGATCCACCGGCTCGACACCCCCCAGACCGACTACGGCAACGCACAGGCCCGCTGGACGGTGATCGGCATGGCCCTCGCGGCCATCGTCATCTGGTTCCTCAAGGACCACCGGACCCTGCGCCGTTTCACCTACATCTCGCTCATCCTGAGCGCCGTCCTGCTCGTGCTCCCGCTGGTGCCGGGCATCACGGCAGGCGACATCAACGGCGCGCAGGTGTGGATCCGCCTCGGCTCGGCCTCGTTCCAGCCGGGCGAGGTCGCGAAGATCACGATCGGCATCTTCTTCGCGGGCTATCTCTCGACCAACCGCGACCTCATCCTGCTCGCGGGGCGCCGGATCGGCAGACTCCAGCTCCCGCGCTTCCGCGATCTGGGACCCATGGTGGTCGCCTGGCTCGCGAGCATCGGGATCCTGATCTTCCAGCATGACCTCGGCATGTCGATCCTCTTCTTCGGGATCTTCATCTCGATGATCTACGTCGCCACGAGCCGCGCGAGCTGGGCCCTCCTCGGCATCATCCTCATGTTCGCGGGCTCGGTGGCCGCGGGCTACATCTTCCCCCACATCGCCCTCCGCGTGGACGGCTGGCTCAATGCCTTCGACCCCAACGTGTTCGGGCGCCAGTACGGCGGCAGCTATCAGATTGTCCAGGGCCTGTTCGGAATGGCCAACGGCGGCCTCATCGGCACGGGGCTGGGCCAAGGCCGCCCCGACCTCGTGCCCTTCGCCAACTCGGACATGATCATCGCCGCGTTCGGCGAAGAGCTTGGACTCGTCGGCCTGTTCGCGATCGTCATGATGTACGCGCTGCTCGTGACGCGCGGCATGCGGGCCGCGATCGGCGCGCGGGACGCGTTCGGCAAGCTCCTCGCGTGCGGGCTCTCGGCCGGGATCGGGCTCCAGTGCTTCGTCGTGATCGGCGGCGTGACGCGGCTCATCCCGCTCACGGGCCTCACCACGCCGTTCCTTGCGGCCGGTGGCTCCTCGCTGCTCGCGAACTGGATCATCGTGGCCCTTCTCCTCGTCATCTCGAACGCTGCGCGGCGCCCGGTCGACACCACACCCCTCATGCCGGACGACGCGTCCGGCAACACCTCGAGGTCGCCGGGACTGCGGAGCGGCGTGCCCGAAACGACCATGACCCAGGCGGTGAAGCAGCAGTGAACCAGGCCATCCGGAACGCATGGATCGCCATGGCGGTCATGTTCGCGCTCATCCTGGGCTCCATCAGCTACGTCCAGGTGGTCGACGCCGACGCGCTCGACTCGAACCAGTGGAACAACCGCGCCATCCTGCAGACCTTCTGCCAGGACCGCGGGGCCATCCTCGTGGCGGGCCAGCCGATCGTGCAGTCAGTCCCCACCGGTTCGGAGACGTGCAAGTACCAGCGGCAGTACCTTCAGGGGCCCCTGTACGCGGGGCTCACGGGCTACTACTCGAACATCTTCGGCTCGACCGGCCTCGAGAAGAGCATGAACTCTACGCTCACCGGCACCTCGGACCAGCTCCTCCTCGACCGGGTCAAGCAACTGTTCCTCGGGCAGCAGCCTCAGGGCGCCTCCGTCGAACTCACGATCGACCCCGCTATCCAGCAGCTCGCCTACAGCCTCATACCGGATGGGATGCGCGGATCGATCGTCGTCACGAATCCGAAGACCGGTGCCATCATCGCCATGGTCTCGAAGCCGAGCTACGACCCGAACCAGATCGCGACCCAGGATCAGGCGGCGGCCCAGGCCGCGATGACGAAGCTCCAGGGGATCCCCGGGATCAACCTCAACCAGAGCGTGAGCGGACCGACCGGCAATCTGCTCGCCCCGGGCTCAGTCTTCAAGCTCGTCGACACGGCCGCCGCCCTCGCCTCGGGGAAGTACAACAAGGACAGCGTTCTGCCGAACCCGGCCCAGATGCAGCTCCCAGGCAGCACCGCGATGCTGCCGAACTACGCGGGCGGAAACTGCTACACGCAGTCGCAGGCAAGCTTCGACTTCGCGCTCGAGCAGTCCTGCAACACGCCGTTCGCGTCCATCGCCCTCGACTTGGGGCAGGACGCCATCGGCAAGCAGGCCTCGGCCTTCGGCTTCGGCCAGGACGCGGGCGACCTCCTGCACCTCGACTACCAGGGCGGCGTCTGGCCGACGAACCTCGACCAGGCCCAGCTGGCCCAGTCCGCGATCGGCCAGTTCGACACGAAGGCCTCTCCCCTGCAGATCGCGCTCATGACCGACGCGATCGCGAACGGCGGCGTCGAGATGAAGCCCTCCCTCGTCAAGACGGTCCGAGGGCCCGACCTTCGCATCGTGGACGAGCCGAAGCCCGAAGTGCTGCGCACCTCGACCACCCCGGCGATCGCGGGCCAGATCACCCAGTGGATGACCGAAGTGGTCTCCAACGGCATCGCGAAGGCCGCGGCCGTCCCCGGCATCAGCGTTGCCGGGAAGACCGGAACGGCCGAACTCGGGACAAGCGGCCTCAACAACTCCTGGTTCACCGGCTTCGCCCCTGCGGACAATCCGCAGGTGCAGGTGACCATCGTGATGGAAGGCGTCGATGTCCTGACGGGCGCCAAACTGACCAGTCCGAACGCGAGCAAGATCTTTGAGGCGGTGTTGAAGAAGTGAGACCCACGTCGGGCATCACCTTGGGCGGCAGGTACCACCTGGAGAGCCGTATCGCCATCGGCGGCATGGGCGAAGTGTGGAACGCCCGCGACGAGGTGCTGGGGCGCAACGTCGCCATCAAGATCCTCAAGGAAGAGTACGCGGGCGATCCGGGCTTCCTCGAGCGCTTCCGCAATGAGGCACGCCATACCGCGCTGCTCAACCACAACGGCATCGCGAACGTGTTCGACTATGGCGAGGACAGCGGCTCCGCCTACCTCGTCATGGAGCTCGTCCCCGGCGAGCCGCTCAGTTCGATCCTCGAGCGGGAGAAGGTCCTCTCCCCGGACCGCACGCTCAACATCATGGCGCAGACCGCCCGCGCCCTGGCGGTCGCGCACGCGCGCGGGCTCGTGCACCGCGACGTCAAGCCCGGCAACCTGCTCATCACGCCCGACAACCGCGTCAAGGTCACGGACTTCGGCATCGCGCGGCTGGCCGACCAGGTTCCGCTCACGCAGACCGGACAGGTCATGGGGACCGCCCAGTACCTCGCGCCCGAGCAGGCCACCGGCCAGCAGGCGACCGGATCGAGCGACATCTACTCGCTCGGCGTGATCGGCTACGAGTGCCTCACCGGCCACCGCCCCTTCTCCGGAGAGAGCCAGATCGCCATCGCGCTCGCGCAGGTCAACGACGCTCCGCCGCCGCTGCCAGAGCAGGTTCCCGCGCCCGTCCGGGCCCTGCTCATGTCGATGCTGTCGAAGGACCCGCGGAACCGGCCGGCCAACGCCATCAAGCTCGCCGAGGCCGCCGAGGCGCTCCGGCGCGGGGACATCCGTGCCGCCCAGGCCGCCGTCCCCGGCATGCTCCTCCACGACGACTCCACCGAGGCGATGACCCAACCGGTGCGCCAGGCGACCGCGCCGACCGCCGTCGTCGGCGGTGCCGCCCTCGCTGGCGGCCTCGGCGCCGCCGCAGCCGGTGCCCAAGCGGCACACGCGGCCTCGCCGGCAACCGCGGCCCTGCCCATCGCGGGCGGCGACGAGGGCGTGATGGCCGTGGAGGGCGACCACGCGGCCGGTGGCGGCTCGCCGCTGTATGCCCCCCTCGACGAGGAGGAGGTTGCCCCCGCGCCCGTGCAGAAGCGCCGTCGTCGGGCGCTCACGTGGCCTCTCGTCGCTCTCGTGCTGCTGCTGCTGTTCGTGCTGCTGGGCATCCTGCTCAGCAATCTGGGGCTGTTCTCGTCGCCTGCCAAGAGCACGACGTCGAGCGCTCCCCCGAGTGCGACGCAGAGCCCCACCCCGACGGAGACGCCCACTCCGACGCCGACGGCCACGCCCACGCCCACGATCTCGACGATCACCGTCTCGGCGGCTGACTATGTGGGGCAGAACTACACGACGGTCCAGAGCGAGCTCGAGAACCAGGGCTTCGTGGTCCAGCTCAACCCCGTGCAGCAGTCACAGGGCGTGATGGGCGAAGTCCTCAGGCTGAGCCCGACAGGTGCGCTCCCGGTCGGTTCGACGATCACGGTGACGTATGCGGTGGTTCCGGCGCCCACGCCGACGCACGCGCCGACCCCGACGCAGACCGCGACACCCTCAACGGCGCCGACCTCCACGCCTTCTGCCACCAAGTAGGGCCACACTGGTCTAATAGGCCCTTCTGCCGGGGAAATAGAGGTCATGACGCAGCCAATCCATACACCGCTGGAACGAGAGGACGAGCCGATGCCTCAGCCCGTCGTCCTCTCGGGCCGCTACGTGCTGGGCAAGCTGCTCGGCCGCGGAGGGATGGCTGACGTCTTCGAGGCGCAGGACACCCGGCTCGGACGGACGGTCGCCGTCAAGATGCTGCGCGCGGACATGGCCCGCGACCGCCAGCTGCGCGTTCGCTTCGAGCGCGAGGCGCAGGCCGTCGCTGCGCTCAACCACCCGAACATCGTCGCTGTCTACGACACGGGCGAACGCTCGGCCGACCCGCTCAATCCGGGCTCGGTCGAGGTCCCGTTCATGGTCATGGAGCTCGTGATCGGACCGACGCTCCGCGAGCTGGTCCGATCGGGGCCGATCGACCAGGAGAAGGCGCTCGAATACGTCCAAGGCGTGCTCTCCGCGCTCGAGTACAGCCACCGCGCCGGGATCGTCCACCGGGACATCAAGCCCGCGAACGTCATGGTCACCGAGGAGTCGGGCAGCGTCAAGGTCATGGACTTCGGGATCGCGCGGGCGATCGCCGAATCGGGCGCGACGATGACCCAGACCCAAGCAGTTGTCGGAACGGCGCAGTACCTTTCTCCCGAGCAGGCCCAGGGCCAGAGCGTCGATGCCCGGAGCGACCTGTACTCGACCGGATGCCTCCTGTACGAGCTCCTCACGGGGCGCCCGCCCTTCACGGGCGAGTCGCCGGTGTCGGTGGCGTACCAGCACGTCCAGGTCGAGGCGCCCAAGGCCCAGGAGTTCAACCCCGAGATCACGGACGCCGTGCAGAGCGTCCTGGACAGGGCGCTCCAGAAGGACCCTGACCGACGCTTCCAGGATGCGGGGGCCTTCCGACGCGCACTCCGCGCAGCGAGCGCGGGCCGCATCCTGCCGAGCCTCGCCTCCGCGGACGACGACGAGCGGACCGAAGCGATGGCGGTCGCCGCCGCCGCCGCGAGTGTCGGCGCATACGCGGCTCCCCTCGAGGCGCCGGAGCCGGCCTCCCCGCATCTCGGGGACACAGGCGAGTTCCCGGCCGTGGAACCCGCGGCCGACGACGGGTTCCTCCCGTTCGAGGACGAGGCGGACGGGCCGGAGCGCCGCCGCCGGGGCCACGGCGGATGGATCGCGTTCCTCGTGGTCCTCGTACTCCTCATCCTCGGCGGTGGCGGCTACTGGCTGTACAGCTACCTGAACCAGCCGCCGGCCATCGTGTACGTGAGCGTTCCGAACGTCGCCAACATGCAGGACACGGACGCGTTCGCACGGCTCACGCAGCTCGGTCTCAACCCGGAGTTCTCGCAGAAGCCGAGCGCCGACGTGGCCAAGGGCCTCGCGATCGACACGATTCCCGCGGCGGGCTCACAGCTCGCGAAGAACACGAAGATCGTCATCGAGATCTCGACCGGCCCCTCGACAGCCGTCATCCCGCAGGCGATCGTCGGCAACACGGAGGCGGGGGCGCGGGACATGCTGCGTTCCATCGGCCTCGTCCCCGCGGACCAGTCGAAGACCGCGAACAGCGCGACCGTGCCCTATGGCCGCGTCATCAGCGCGGACCCGGCCGCGGGCCAGACCGTGGCGATCGGATCGCAGGTCGTGCTGACGGTCTCCACCGGCAAGGTTGCGGTGCCTGATCTCCGCGGGCGGACGGCCGACGAGGCCAAGACGGCCTTGGCCGACCTCAAGCTCGGCGCCCAGATCACCCAAGTCGAATCGGCCACCGCAACCCCTGGGACGGTGACGGCCCAGAGCGTCCCGCCGGACGGCACGATCGATCAGGGCGGCACCGTCATCCTGACGGTCGCGGTCGCGCCGCCGCCCCCTCCCAGCCCGTCCCCGTCTCCCACCCCGACCCCCACCCCGACGCCGACCAGCAATGGGAACGGCAACGGGAACGGCAACGGCAACGGCAACGGCGACGCCCTCGGGCTCGGCGGGTGATTCGGCCGAGCGTCGGCGCGGCAGCCTGGGGACCTGAACGGGGCCGCTCCGGGCTCAACGGCCCTGCCAGGCCAGCCAATCGCGATAGTCGGTGATGTCCTCGGACTGAGCAGCGGCCACGGCGTCGCACGCGAAGCCCACACACTCGCTGCCGTCGACGAGCCGCATCCGGCCCAGCAGCATGGGTCGCGGCAGCTCGGCGAGGAACTCCCCGAGCGCCGCGGGCGAGAGCAGCCACCGTTCGCCGACGAGCTCCGCGCCGCGGTCGCTCCGGATGAGCCCCGGCTTCTGCGGCCGCGTCTCGAGGGCAAGCATGCGGTACTCGGGTGCCGTGCGCACCTCGCCGTCCCACGCGGCGGCGAGCTCCTCGAGCTCGTGCACGAGCGCCTGTCCGCGGCGGTGGGCGCCGACGACGACGAGCGGGACGGCTCGGGCCCCGGCCGCGACGGGCCACGGCTGGGGGTGCGGGGCCGCGGGCGCTGCGGCGCGCGGGAGGAGCGCAGGCGGCTCGGCGGGCTGTTCGATGCGCCGTGCAACATCGGCCGCGACGGCGTCCTCGAACGCACCCGCCACGACCGTGACGCCGAACTGCGAGACCTCGCCGTCCGCCTCGCAGACGGCGCCGGCCGGGACCGCCACCGCCGAGAGGTCGAAGAGATTGCAGAAGTTGGTGTACGTGCCCATGAGGGAGTTCACGCCGACGGGGTCGGCCTCGACCTCGGCAAGGGTCGGATGCCGGGGGGCCGTCGGGATGACGAGGGCGTCGAACCCCTCGAGCCGCGCGAGCGCCTCGGTGCGGAGCGCCTCGAGCCGGACCCTGTCCGCCACGTAGGCGTGGGCACTGTGCGTGCGTGCCGACCGGACGATCGCGGTCACCGTGGGATCGGCGCCATGAGGCCACGGCTCCTCAGGCTGCGCATCGAGATAGGCCCCGACCGCCGCGTAGCGCTCGGCGACCAGGGAGCTCTCGTAGAGCATCCGCGCCGCGTCGAGGAAGGCCTCGAAGGGGATCGGCTCCGTGCGCGCGCCCTGGTCCTCCAGCGCGTGGATGACGCGCTCGAACGCGGTCCGCCACTCCCCCGAAAGGCCCGGCAGAGAATCGGGGTAGGCAACGCGAGGCTGCGACGGCGCGGCGAGCTTGGTGTTCGCGGGCCACGCCCTCGCGCCGCCGGCCATGATCCCGGCGGCTAGCTCCGCCGTCGAGAGGTCGCGTGCGAAGACCGTGATCGCGTCCCACGAGGGACACGCCGGCAGGAGCCCGTCCGTGGGCACGACGCCGAGCGTCGGCTTGATCCCGACGATTCCCTGGAGCCCGGCGGGGACCCTGCCCGAGCCCGCGGTATCCGTGCCGATGGCGAGGTCCGCGAGCCCGAGCGCGACGGCGACCGCCGAGCCCGAGCTCGAGCCCCCCGAGATCCGGTCCGGCCGGCGCGCGTCCCGCACCGCGCCGAAGGGGCTCCGCGTCCCGACGAGACCCGTTGCGAATTGGTCGAGGTTGGTCGCCCCGAGCACGAGCGCGCCGGCCGCGCGCAGGCGGGCGACGGCGGTCGCGTCCCGGGTGGGAACCTCGCCGAAGCCGGGGCACGCCGCCGTCGTCCGAATCCCGGCGACATCGACGTTGTTCTTGACCGCTAGCAGGAGCCCGGCCAGCGGAAGGCGCTCCCCCGCCGTCGTCCGCGCATCGACGTCGCGGGCTTCGGCGACCAACTCGGCCTCCGGCCGCAGAGTGATCCACACCTCGGGGCGGTCGGCTGCGTCGATCGCGGCGTAAGCGGCGCGAACGCGGGCCTCTGCCGTCCCACTCATGCCACGGCCTCTTCGTCCAGTTCCTCGAGTCCGAGCGTCGGCGCGGGCGGCGCGAGGATCACAAGGGCGTCCCCGGCCGTGACCTGCTGGCCCGCGGAGAGAAGATGCTCGACGACGCCGTCGCACGGGGCGACGATGACGGTCTCCATCTTCATGGCCTCGAGCGCCAGGAGGGGCTCTCCCTCGGCAACGGACTGCCCCGGTTCCACGTCGACTTTCCAGACGTTCGCCGTGAACGGCGCCTCGACGAGGGCGCCGTCCACGGGAACCACGATGTCGCCGACCGGTTCCGCGACCGAGACGGCCTCGGCGCGGTCGAACTCGCCGGCCTCGGCCCACGCCTGCCGCTCACCAGAGAAGGCAGCCGCCTGACGCGCTCGGAACGCCTCGATGGATTCCCGATTCGCCTCGAGGAACGCCTCATGCTCGGCGAGCGAGAAGGTCCCGTCCTCGATCTCGACGTGGCCCCGCCCAGCTGCCATGTCGGCCCTGAGCTCGAGGAGTTCCTCGGGCGAGACCGGGTACCACGAGATGCGGTCGAAGAAGCGCAGCAGCCACGGGGAGCCCGGCTCGAAGGGGGCGGCGTCGGCGTAGCGCGACCAGACTTGGGTCGTCCGGCCTACGAATTGATAGCCGCCCGGGCCTTCCATGCCGTAGATGCACAGATAGGCACCGCCGATGCCCACCGCATTCTCCGGCGTCCACGTGCGAGCCGGGTTGTACTTCGTGGTGACCAGCCGGTGCCGGGGGTCGAGGGGTGTGGCCACGGGGGCGCCGAGGTATACGTCGCCGAGGCCGAGCACGAGGTACTCGGCGTCGAAGACCGTGCGGTAGACGTCGTCGACCGAGTCGAGGCCGTTGACCCGGCGGATGAACTCGATGTTCCACGGACACCACGGCGCATCGTCGCGGACCCCGGTCATGTACCGCTCGATCGCCTCGCGCGTGGCCGGGTCGTCCCACGAGAGCGGAAGCCGGACCGTGCGGCTTGGCACCACGAGCTCCGAGGTCGCGGGGAGATCCGCCTCGGCCTCCTGCGCGAGGCGAAGGAGCTTCCCTGACGGCAGGACGTCGGGGTCCACCTTGATCTGCAGCGAGCGGATGCCCGGGGTGAGGTCGACGACGCCGGGCACCCCGAGCGAGGCGATGTGCTCGTGGAGCGCATGGACGCGGGCGCGAAGCCCGAGATCGAGGACCATGTCGCCGTATTCGACGAGGATGTTGTCGTCGCCCGAGCGGCGGTAGGTCACCGCGGGCGCACCCTCCGCCTCGGGTCGCCGCGCCAGCACGCCGTCGTCCGCATCCCCGCCGCGGCTCACGACGACGGGCGAGGCCGCCCGCCGCATGGCGCCGAGTTCGCGGGGCGACGGCGCGTCGTCGCCCCGGACGGGCACGAAGCGCACGGTGTCACCGGGTGCGAGCTGGCCGAGCTTCCACCGGTCCGCGGCCACGACAGTCACGGGACACACGAAGCCGCCCAGGCTCGGGCCGTCGGGGCCGAGCAGGATCGGGGTGTCCCCGGTGAAGTCGAGGGCCCCGACCGAGTAGGGCGTGTCGTGGATGTTCGAGGGGTGCAGCCCCGCCTCGCCGCCGTCGCTCCGCGTCCATCGCGGCTTCGGCCCGATGAGCCGGACGCCCGTGCGGGCCGAGTTGAAGTGCACCTCGTAGGCAGACGAGTACAGCTCGTCGATGTCCTCCCGCGTGAAGAACTCGGGAGCCCCGTGGGGCCCCTCGGTGACCGCGAGCTGCCATTCCGAGGTGAGGACCGGACGCACCTCGGCCGGAACCTCAGCGCGCGAGGTTCCGGCTGCCACCGCCGTGCGGAGGACGTCGCCGGGCCGGAGCCCCCGCCCGCCGTGGCCGCCGAACTGGCCGAGCGCGAACGTCGCCGCGCTCCCGAGGTACAGCGGCACGTCGAGGCCGCCCGCGAACAGCACGTAGCCGCGCAGCCCGGGGCCCGCGGCGGTGCCGACGTCGAGGAGCGACCCCGCTGGCACCGTGACGGGCTCCCACTGCCGCGCGGGCTCGCCGTCGACCGTCACCTTCACCGGCGCGCCCGTGACGCACACCGTCGTCTCGTGCGAGAACCGCAGAGCGGGGCCGGTGACCGTGAATTCGAGCCCCGGCGCCCCCTCCGGGTTCCCGAGGGCCTCGTTGCCGAGCCGGAACGAGAGATCGTCCATCGGGCCGCTCGGCGGAACGCCGACCTTCCAGAGCCCCGTTCGGCCGGGCCAGTCCTGGACAGTGGTCTGCATCCCGGGACGCTCCACGCTGACGCGCGGCTCCGGGTCGCCCGCGCCGTCGAGCGTCGACGTCGAGTGTGCGGCGAGCCGGACGGCGTCGAGCCCCGCCACCGTCCGCAGGAGGCCGAGGTTCGTCTCGATCCCATCGAGGCGGGTCTCGGCCAGAGCTCCCGCGAGCCGGTCGAGGGCGGCCTCGCGGGTCGCCGCGACCGTGATGACCTTCGCAAGGAGCGGGTCGTAGTGGGTGGACACCTCCGTGCCGCGCTCCGCCCACGCATCGACGCGCACGCCGTCGCCCTCCGGATAGACGACCTGGGTGAGGGTTCCCGCGCTCGGCTGGAAGTTCTTCGCCGGGTCCTCGGCGTACACGCGGGCCTCGACTGCAGCACCGGTGACCGGAACGGCGTCGGGGACCCCGTCGAGCACGTCGGCCTCGCCGTCGCCGGCCAGGGCGAGGCGAAGCATCCATTCGACGAGGTCGACGCCGGTGACCGCCTCCGTGACGGGGTGTTCGACCTGAAGCCTCGCGTTGACCTCGAGGAACGATGCCTCCTCGCGGACTGGATCGTAGACGAACTCGACGGTGCCGGCCGAGCGGTAGGCGACCGAGGAGCACAGGGCCCGGGCCGAGCGGTGCAGCTCCGCGCGGACCGCGTCCGGGAGGGCGGGTGCCGGCGCCTCTTCGAGCACCTTCTGATGGCGGCGCTGGAGCGAGCAGTCGCGGTCGCCCAGGCTCACCACCCGGCCCCGCCCATCGCCGAAGACCTGCACCTCGACGTGGCGAGCGCGCTCCACGTACCGCTCGGCGAAGACCCCCTCCGTGCCGAAGCTCGACGCGGCGAGGCGGGCCACCCGATCGTAGGATTCGGCGAGTTCGGCCTCGGAGCGGCAGACCGTCATGCCGATCCCACCGCCGCCACCGGTGGCCTTGAGCATGAGCGGGAAGCCGATCTCACGGGACGCCGCGAGGGCGGCCGTCGCGTCGGCCAGGAGGCCCGAGCCCGCCATCATGGGCACTCCGGCCGAGCGCGCGGCCTCCCGTGCCGTGTGCTTGGTGCCGAACGCGCGGAGCTGCTCCGGGGTGGGGCCCACGAACACGAGCCCAGCGGCCTCGACCGCCTCAGCGAAGGCGGCGTCCTCCGAGAGGAAGCCGTAGCCGGGGTGGATCGCACCCGCGCCCGTGAGCGCGGCGGCGGCCAGGATGGCCTCGGCCTTCAGGTACGACTCCTTCGCGGGCGCCGGCCCGAGGAGCACTGCCTCGTCGGCCAGCCGGACGTGCGCCGCCCCGCGGTCCGCCTCCGAGAAGACGGCGACCGTGCGGAGGCCGAGCTTGCGCGCGGAGCGGATCACGCGGCAGGCGATCTCGCCGCGATTGGCGACGAGCAGGGTGTCGAAGCTCATCGGGTGGCCTCCTCGTGGACCTCGGCAGGCCGGGAGACGACCATGCGCACCGGCGTGGGGTTGAAGCCGTTGCAGGGGTTGTTGATCTGGGGACAGTTGGAGACGAGCACCAGCGTGTCCACCTCGGCCCGGAGCGCGACGCGCTTGCCCGGCGAGGAGAGCCCGTCGACGATCCCGAGGGCGCCGTCCGGGTCCACCGGGACGTTCATGAACCAGTTGATGTTGGAGACGAGGTCCCGCTTCCCCAGACCCCAGCGCGAACCTTCGCTCAGGAAGTTCTCGACACACGCGTGCTGCTCGCGGGTGTGCTGCCCGTAGCGCAGCGTGTTGGACTCCTGCGAGCACGCGCCGCCGATCGTGTCGTGCACGCCGACCTCGTCGGCGACGACGGTCATGAGGGGCTCGCCCGTGTCCGCGCGCAGGAGAGAGCCCGTGGTGAGGACGATGGACCGCTGGCGGGCGATCGTCTCCGCGGCCGAGTAGCGCACTGAGTGGTCCGCCGCCGCGTAGAGCAGGCAGTCCACGGCCTGGTTGCCCTCCAGATCTACGATCGTGAGGACATCGCCCGCTGCCACGACCGCAGACCACGGCCCGCGGGCCTCCACGAACTCGTCGAGGATGACCTCGCCGGGGACGAGCGCTGCCTCGATGGGCGTGGGGATGGTGGTGGCCAGAGGGGCGTTCATGCGTGGCTCCTTGCGGCGAGATCGTGCTCCGTGTTGTTCAGTGCCTGGCGGTGTTCGGGGCCGAGGTCGACGAGCGAGCCGGCCGCGAGCGCCCCGAGATCTTCGGGCGCGCGCCACGCGAGGAGGTCGACGGCGGTTCCGCTGAACTCGGCGCGCGGATCGAGGGGGTGGGCCGTGTTGGCCAGGACGAGGACGGCGTCCATCTGGAGGAGGAGCTCGACGGCGGCTCCCGCGCCCGCGCTCCCCAGGAACGCGATCGAGCCGTCCACACCCACCCGGATGCCCTTGAAGAACGAGAGCGACGGCGGCACGTCACGCCGTTCGAGGCCCTGCTTGAGCGCCCCGAGCACGAGGAGCTCGCGGCCAGCCGGCGACGCCGAGTGGGCACCGCCGGCCCCGTACTTCTCGGCGTTGCCCGCGAGCGTCGTCGTGCCCGTCAGAGCGTCGTGGCGCCCCGAGGTGTCGGCGACCACCGTCGCCATGAGCCGCCCGGCGTCGGAAAGCAGCGGGTGTCCGAGGCCGGGGTACGCCTGCCAGGGGACCTTGACCGTGTCCGCGACGTTGAGCCGCTCGTGCAGCGCCCCCGCCCTGTAGAGCACGGCGTGCACGCACGCGTCACCCGCGGTGTCGGTCAGGCGGACGCGCGTCCCGCGGGCGAGGGGCATGGCCGTGTACTGCCCGAACGCCAGCGACTCGGCCCACGTCACACGATCCACGCCCACGCCGGCCGGCAGCTGGTCCAGGAGATGACGGGGCGCGGACTGCACGGGGACGAAGCGCATCGTCTCCGCCGTCCGGCCGTGCTGGGCCCGTGCGTGGGCGCGGGCTCCCGCGGTGGTTGCCGTCGTCGTCGTTCGCTCTTCCTGCAGGAGGGGCGTGTTCGAGGTGGGGGTCATGGCTCCCTTTCAGGTGTGGGTGGCGTTGCTACTGGGCTCAGGCGGTGCGGGCGCTCAGGCGGCGGCGCACGAGGTAGCCCAGGAGCCCGACCGCCGCGAGGACGAGCGGCGCGGAGAACAGGAGGATCGGGCTGTCGCCGGCCGGATCGTAGACCTCAGGCCGAGGCCACGCGAGGTTGACGAGCATGGCCGCTCCGTAGGCGACCGCGAGGACGTTCACGGCGATCCCCCACTTGCCGAGCGAGAAGAATCCGGGTTCGGCCTCGCGGGTCCAGCGGCCGCGAACCCGCTGGACGAGGAGCGGGACCGTGATGAGCAGATAGGCGAGGTAGATCATGACGATGCAGACGCTCGAGAGGGTCGTGAACAGTGCCGCGTTGCCGATGTTGATCGCGAGGACGGCGACGGCGAGCGCGCCGATGATGAGGGAGGGCAGGATTGGGGTGCCGCGCCGCGCGTGGACCGCGGAGAGGTGCCTCGCCGCTGGGAGCTGACCGTCCCGGGCCATCGAGAAGACGAGGCGCGAGCCCGCCGTCTGGATCGCGAGCGTGCAGACCGAGATCGCGATGGCCACGTCGGCGAGGAGGACCTTGCCCCAGAACGTGCCGAGAACCGCGGTCAGCACGTAGGGAAGGCCGTCGGTCGCGAGATGGCCGTCGTCGAGGCTCGGGGCGGCCATGAGCGCGGCGACGATCATGAGGGCCCCGCCCACCCCGCTCACGAGGAGGGCCGAGATGATGGTGCGGGGGGTCGTGCGGCGCGGGTCCTTCGTCTCCTCGGAGAGCTCGCCGGCCGAGTCGAAGCCCACCATGACGTACGCGGCCATGAGGCCCGAGACGAGGAACGCGCCCACTACCCCGAGACTCGATCCGTGCAGCGCCGACGTGTCGTCGACGACCATCGCGCCCCGGCGCGAGGCGCTGAAGAGGGCAAGGACCACGCACGCGACGCCGACGATCTCGCACGTCACGCCGATCGAGTTGACGTGGGACATGATCTTGACGCCCAGGATGTTGATGACGGTCGTGACGACGAGGAGCCCGGCGCCGAGGACGACGGCGTTGGACGCGCCTGTCGTGGTGTCCAGCGCGGGGTCGCCGCCGACGATCTGGAAGCCGCCCCACAGCTGGGGCAGGACGACCTGCAGGGCGATCGCGGCGGCGGCCGCCGTGATGACCTGGGCGAGCGCCATGTACCACCCGGCGAACCAGCCGACGGTGCGGCCGCCCAGGCGTCGCGCCCACTGGTAGGCCGCCCCCGAGATCGGGTAGCGGGAGGCGAGCTCGGCGAAGTTGAGGGCGACGAGGAGCTGCCCGAGCAGCACGATCGGCCAGGTCCAGAAGAAGGCCGGCCCGGCGAACGAGTAGCCGAAGGCGAAGAGCTGGAAGATCGTGGTGAGGATCGAGACGAATGAGAAGCCCGCCGCGAAGGACGCATAGCGGCCGAGCTTGCGCTGGAGGGTCGGCCGGTAGCCGAGCGAGGCGAGGTCGGCGTCGTCGGACGACGGCGCGGTCTGCGGGAGTTCGGTGACAGTCATGAGCGCTCCGAGGGGTAGGAGGGTCACGCCGGCGGGGAGGAATACCGGTCAAGTGACAGTTTTTCGGGCGCTGATGAGGGATTCGCTTCGGGGAGGTAAGAAGTGCGAGGCGGTTGTGCGTCGAGCGTGTTTCCGGCGGCTCACCGGCGCTGGCGCCCCTCGGACGGATGTGAGAATCGGAGCATGAGCGAGTCACGGCCCGGGCGCCCCCGCGCGCAGAGGAAGGTCCGGCCGGGTGCGTCGGGCAGGGAAGAGATCCTCGACGCCGCGGCTGAGCTCTTCACGACCCTCGGCTACGCGCAGACCTCCACGCGAGCGATCGCCGAGGCCGTGGGCATGCGCCAGTCGTCGCTGTACCACCACTTCCCCACGAAGGACGACATCCTCGAGGCCCTCTTGGCCGACACCGTCTCGGGCAGCCTGAGCTTCGCCCGGCACCTCGCGCAGGGCCTTCCGGCAGACGACGACGGCGGCCCCGGGCCAGAGCGGGCGGCCCGCCTCTATGCCCTCTCCCTCTACGACGGGACGCAGCTCTGCTCCGCTCGATGGAACCTCGGGGTCCTCTATCACCTTCCCGAAGCTCGGAGCGCCCGCTTCGCCGCCTTCCTCGGGCTGCGCCGCGAGCTGCGGGAGATCTACGAACGGCTCTCGCCGCGGCGGGAGTGGCCGGGGAGCGGCGACCTGGTGTTCCGTCTCGTCGAATCGCTCATCAGCCTGCGCGCCGACGGGCTCGCCCGGGAGGATTCCGCCCGGGAGACCGCCGACGCGGGGCTGCGGCTGCTGGGGTTCGGACCGGAAGCCGAGCGGATCAGGACGCTGGCCGCTGAGCTGCCGGAGCCAGCGTGAGCGTCGCGGGCCCGGCCGCGGGCCCCTGTCCGACGCCCCGGATGAGCACGCCGTCGAGCTCCTGGTAGAACGCCTCGCGGGCGAACCGGAGCGACGAGCGGAGACCGCACGACGGCAGGAGGACGCAGTCGCCCTTCGGTGAACGGCAGTCGGGAACGTCCTCACGATCGTCGAGGGCCCGGAGAACGGCGCCGACCGTGGCGCGACGGCCCTCATCCGTGAGGCGCACCCCGCCGCGGCGCCCGCGCTGGGACTCGATGAGGCCGAGCCGACGCAGACCGGTGATGGCCTTGCTGACGTGGTTGTACGGGGTTGCCACGCCTTCGGCGATGGCTTGGGTGGTCATCTGGCCCTCTGCGTCCGGGGAATTGAGCAGCATCAGGACCCGCAGAACGAGATCATCGAACGCCCGGATGCGCATAGCCGGGAGCTTACTAACACCTGTTATGGAAATCCACGCCGCTTCGCTGCGTGGGGCCGCGCCTCAGTGCGCGGCGTCCTCAGCGTGGATGAGCGGGCTCAGCGTTGCCGCCTTCTCGGCGGCGCCCGCGAGCCCCAGCGACTCGAGCCAGTTGCCGAGCATCTGGTATCCGCCCTCCGTGAGCACGCTCTCAGGGTGGAACTGCACGCCGCACAGGGGCGCCGACTTGTGCTGGAGGCCCATGATGACCCCCGAGTGAGTGTGCGCCGTGACCTCGAGGACGTCCGGGATCGTGTCCGCGACGGCCGCGAGCGAGTGATACCGCGTGGCGGTGAACGGTGACTTGAGGCCCGCGAAGACGCCCTTGCCCTCGTGTTCCACGAGCGAGGTCTTTCCGTGCATGAGCTCGGGCGCATGTGTGACCTTGCCGCCGTACGCTTCGGCGAGCGCCTGATGGCCGAGGCAGACGCCGAGCATGGGCTTCGAGTTCTCGCCGCACCACCTGATGAGCTCGATGCACACGCCCGCCTCCGCGGGGTTGCCGGGCCCGGGCGAGATGAGGACGCCGTCGCGCGCCGCAGCGAGCTCGATCGCCTCGGCGAGGGAGACGTCGTCGTTCCGCACGACCGTCGTCTCGGCCCCGAGCTGCTGGAGGTAGCCCACGAGCGTGTAGACGAACGAGTCGTAGTTGTCGATGACGAGGATGCGGGTG
>NZ_DAIUJO010000054.1:0-25556 GCF_036848755.1 Sinomonas sp.
GGGTGGAGTTGGTGTACCCGAGACTTCTAGGTGCGGGCGCGGCCGCGGCGGGCGACGGCGTCGATTGTCACCGCCGCCACGAGAACCAGCGCGGTGACGACGTACTTCGCCGGCGCGCTGTAGCCCTGCAGGCCCATGCCATTGTCGATCGCCGCGATGACCAGGCCGCCGAGCACACCATGCAGTACCTTGCCGCGCCCACCGAAAAGGCTCGTACCGCCGATCACCGCGGCCGCCACGGCGTAGAGCACGAGCGTGCCGCCGTCGTAGGAGGTGGAGACCGAGCGGAGCCGGGACGCGTAGACGATGCCGCCGATGCCTGCAGTGAAGGACGCGAGGATGAAGGCGATCGTCCGGATGCGGGCAAGGTTGACGCCGCCCCGTCGAGCGGCTTCGGCGTTGCCGCCGATGGCGTAGACGTACCGGCCGAACCGGGTACGGCCCAGCAGGAGCGTCCAGGCGGCGAGGGCCCCGAGCACCACGAGCAGCACCCACGGCACGCCGCTGATTTCGATCAGGATGCCGCGGTTGGTGTTGCAGAGCCAGACGATCGCGATACCGGCGGCGAGCACGGCGGCGATCTTCAGGGCGCTCACGCTGGCTGGCGGGGCGACGAGTCCGCTCTTGCGCCGGCGTGCGTCTCGGAGCCACGTCCACGCGCTGAACAACCCGACGACGACGAGCATGACGATCCAGCTGGCGATCGGGCTCAGGTTGCCGCTTGCGATGTTGTTGATGACGCTGTCGTTGATGGGCACGACGCCGCCGCTCCCGAGGATGATCAGCATGACCCCGAGCCATCCGAGCTGGCCGCCCAGCGTCACGACGAATGACGGCAAGCGGAGGCGGGTGATGATGGTGCCCTGCAGGAGCCCGATCCCCGCGCAGGCGAGCAAGCCGAGCGCGATCGCGGCCCACCATGGCCAGCCCGTCGACTCCTGGACGAGCTCGGCCATGATGACCCCGCCCACGCCCCCGACGTACCCGATGGACAGGTCGATCTCGCCAAGCAGCAGCACGAAGACCTGACCCATGGCCAGCAGCATGAACACGGAACCCTGGATGAGCAGGTTCACCAGGTTTCCCGGGGTCAGGAAGTTCGGGTTGAGCGACTGGAACAGCACCGAGATCAGGACGAGGCCTGCGAGCACGGGCAGGACGCCGCTCTCCCCGCCCCGGACCCGCGCGAATGCGGCCCGGAAATAGTCGGGCAGGGACGTGGCCGTGATGTCGGGGTTGAGGGCCAGGGCGGCGTCCCGCTTCGCGGCCTCGGTGGTGGGCTCGTCCGGGGTAGTAGGAGGAGCAGCAGCCGTCGCCGCGTGGTCCCGGCCCAGCTCTGCGGCCCGGGCAACCGGACGTTCCGCAGGGGATGGGGGCGCGAGCTCCGGCTTGCTCCTGTCCGAGAAGCCGGTGGTCATCAGATCGACAACGATCTGCCGGTCCAGCTCCGTCACCGGGCGAACGGCGACGAGCCGACCCAGATGGAGCACCGCGACGCGGTCCGCGACGTGGAACACGTCATTCATGTTGTGCGAGATGACGAGGACTGCCACGCCCCGGTCCGCAAGCTGGCGAATCAGGTGGAGGACGACCTCGGTCTGGGCGACCCCGAGGGCTGCCGTGGGCTCGTCCATGATGACGAGCTTCGAGTTCCACAGCACGGACTTGGCGATGGCCACTGACTGGCGTTGCCCGCCGGACAGGGAGGCGACCGGTTGACGGATCGAACGCACCGTCGTCACGGCCAGGCTCGTCAACGTCTCGCGGGCCGCGATCTCCATGCTCTCCTCATCGAGAAGAAGATGGCGCAGGCGCTCGCGGCCGAGGAACATGTTCTGCACGATGTCGAGGTTGTCGCACAAGGCCAAATCCTGGTAGACCGTCTCGATCCCGAGCGCGGCTGCCTCGTGCGGCGAGGTCAACCGGACGGGCCGGTCCTCCCAGAAGAGCTGGCCCTCGTCGGGGGCGAAGATCCCGGCGATGCATTTGATCAGGACCGACTTGCCGGCGCCGTTGTCGCCGGCCAGCGCGGTGACCTCCCCGCTCGGGACCTCGAGGGTGACGTCAACCAACGCTTGCACCGGTCCGAAGTTCTTGTCGATCCCCACGAGGCGAAGCAGCCGCCGGTCGTCCGGCTGGGCCGAAGCCTGCGGCTGGGATGGCGTTTCGAGAGTCACGCTTGCTCCTTCGAGGGTGAGCACTGGGGGTGAGCACTGGGGTGAGCGTGACCCGGCCGTTCCCTTCTCCTCGGGGAAGCGGCCGGGTCAACGGCTGTGAATCAGGTGATGTCCTCTGGCTTGGGTCCTGCTCCTATTGGATGCCAGCCGACGTGCACGCAGCCTTCACCTGCGCGATGCACAGCGCGGAGGACTTCACGGCGCCATCCTTCACGACCGTTTGGGCCATGTTCTTCGTGGTCACCCACACCGGGGTCAGAAGGACCGAGCTGACGTCGGTCTTCGCCGTGTCGTCCGTGGTCTTCCCGTTCACGAGAGAAGTCGGAACATCCATTCCTGCCCGCAGGTAGAGCGCGGCCGCAGCCGCTGCCTGGGCTTCAAGGTAGATCGGCTTGTACACCGTTCCGCACTGGTAGCCCTTCAGGATGTTCTGGAGTCCGGACAGTGACGCGTCCTGACCCGTGGTCGGGAAGGTGTTTGCCGGAATGTTCTTGCTCTGCAGATAGGCGATCACCGCATTGGCGTTGTCGTCGTTCGGGGTGACGACCGCGTTGATGTTCGGATGGGCGGTGTACTGCTGGGCGAACGTCGTCTGCGCCACCGACGGCGTCCAGGTTCCGGCGGGCTCGCCGACGTTCACGTATTCACCACTGTCGAAGTGCGGCTTGAGCACCCCGTTGTAGCCTTGGGCGAACAGCTTCGCGTTGTTGTCAGTCGGGTCGCCATCCATGATCAGGATGTTCGGCTTGGCGACCTTCCAGTCGGCGAGGCAGCTGACTTCGCCCTGGCCGATCAGCTGGCCGACTTTGACGTTGTCGAAGCTGACGTAGATGCGACCGTTCGCGCCGCCCTTGACGAGACGGTCGTAGTCGATCACTTTCACGCCGCGCGCCGCAGCCGCCGCTTCGATGGCCGCTCCCGAACCAGAATCGAGAGCGTCGACCAGCAAGACAGAAGCTCCAGCCGTGATGTCCGCTTCGGCCTGGGTCTGCATCGTGCTCGCACTGCCCTGTGCATTGTCGACCTTGAACTGGCTCGAGTTGAGGCCCGCTGCCTCGAAGGCCTTGGTCAGGTACGGGGCGTCGAAAGTGACGTACCGCGCGGAGGTCGTGGTGTCGGGCAACAGGACGCCGACCATGCCCTTGCCCTGGGAGGCGAGCGACGTGAGTTGACTCATCGCTGAGAAGTCCGACGTGAACGCAGTGGCCGAAATCTGCGGGACGGCTCCCCCGGAGCTTGTAGAGCTCGAGGATGGCGACGAGCTGGGGGTGCTGCAACCGGCGAGTGCTGCGATGGTGACGGCTGCAACGAAGGCACTTTCGACGCCGCGTGCTGAAACCTTCGAGTGTTTCAAGGTGATCTTTCCTGGTATTGGTCGCTATTCAGGCGACCTGGCGGGGCCGGCCCAGGATGGGCGTTGCGGCCGGATGCAGGTCGACGCCGGAGACCGCGGCGATTCCACCAAATTCGTCGACAGGTCAGCTGCAGGCTGACAGTCGACTCAAGGACCAGTGACTGGATATCACTGTGCCCTTGCTGCTTTCATGACTACGTTCTAGACCCCAAGTCAAGTCTTCGCAAGGGACTTGGGACCTGCTCCCACACCCGACGTGTGCGCTGTGGCGTGCGTCGGGGAGGGTCAGCTCACCTCGATGCTCACGACGGCGCGCCCTGGGTTCCGGTGGGGCGCGGACTTCGCGGTGGTGACGCGGGAGACGCAGCAGCACATCTTCGCCGAGGCCTGCTGCTGGCGCTCGCTGTAGAAGACGTCGCGGTGGTCGATGTCGCCCGAAAGCTCCAGCACCTCGACCTCGCACAGACCGCATTCGCCTTTGCGACAGTCGAACATCATGTCCGCCCCCGCGGCTTCAAGTGCTTCGAGCATGGAACGCCCCTGGGGGACCACCGTCTCGATGCCGAGCCGAGGGATGCGCACGACGAATTCCTCGGGGTCGAACCAGCCGCTGTTGCCGAAGGTCTCGTAGCGGAGGCTTGGGAGGCCGAGCCCGAAGTCCTGCCACGTGCGGCGGACGGCGTCCATGAGCCGGATGGGGCCGCACATGTACAGCTCGGTGTCGGGATCGAGGCCGCCCACGAGCGCTCGGACATCGAGGGCCGACCCCTCGGCGCTCACATGGGCCTCGAGCCGGTCACCGTGCTCGGCGGCGAGTTCGTCGAGGTAGGCCATCGCGTCCCGGCTCCGCCCCACGTAGACGAACCGGTAGTCCGCGCCGAGCTTGGCAAGTACGCGGGCCATCCCGAGGACGGCCGTGACCCCGATCCCGCCTGCGAGGATGACGTACCGCGCAGCACCGACGCGCAGAGGGAAGTTCTGCATCGGCTGGGTGAGCTCCACGACGTCGCCCTCCGCCAGCGCATGCATGAAGACCGACCCCCCGCGCGACGTCCGCGTCCGGAACACCGACAGGGCAAGGCGCGTGCCGTCGTCGTGCGTTTCGACGACGGAGTAGGAGCGCACCTCGCGTACGCCGTTAAGGTCGACGACGACGTCCACGTGCGTGCCGGGCGCGGCGCGGACGGGGGCATCGGGCTCGATGACGATGCGGCGGATGTCACGCGCGACGTCGCGGACCTCCACGACTCGGCCCTTCTGCCAGACGGCGCTCGAGTTTGCGGCCATCTCTCAGGCTCCCATCGCGGAAGGCACGGGAGCCGACTCCGACGCGAGGCGCCCCTCGGCCTCGAGCATGCGCTCGATGAGCCTGCGGACCCACATGCCGCCGGCGTCGATGTTGAGGCTGTAGAACTCGTAGTCCGGGTTGGCGTCGATCGCCGCCTGCTGGGCCTTGAGCATGGCCTCGTCCTCGCCGAACACCCCGTGCACGCCGTTGCGGAGCTGGGTGGTGATGAGCTGGCTCTCCAGGCGGTAGTTCCGCATGAACGCCCAGAAGTAATGGCAGGTCTTCTCGGTCTCCGGGGAGATCGTGTTCATGACGTAGCCGTTGACGCCCTGGCTGCGGTCGCCGTCGAACGCTCCGGTTCCCGCCTTGGCGACCCCGACGTCGATGGTGATGGTCGATGGCGCCTCGAAGCGGATGATCTGCCACCGGTCCACCCGGCCCTCGAAGCCGGGGAACTTGTCGCGCATGTTCTTGAGCCAGAAGGGCGGGGCCTCGATGTCGAACATCCACCGCGAGACGGTCACGGTCTGCTCGTCGTGGGTGACCTTGAAGTCCGAGGCGCTCAGCTCCTCCTGGCCGATCGAGGAGGAATGGACGAACTCCTCGTGCGTGAGGTCCATGAGGTTGTCGAGCACGAGCTGGTAATTGCAGGGGGCGTAGATCGTCTCGCCGTCGCCCGCCCACTCGGGGGAGCTCATCTGGTGCATGTCGGGGATGAGGGAGGGATCTGCCTTCTCCGGGTCGCCGAGCCACACCCATGCGAAGCGGTATCGGTCGACGATCGGGAACGACGGCACCGTCGCCGAGGGATTGATGGTCTCCTGAGCCGGCATGGACGTGCAACGGCCGGCGGAGTTGTACCGGATGCCGTGGTAGGGGCACTGGATCTCGTCGCGGCCCACGGTCTTCCCCATGGAGAGCGGGGCGAGCCGGTGCCAGCACGCGTCGGCGAGGGCCACCGGCCGGCCGTCCTCCGTGCGGAAGAGGGCGAGCGGACGGTTGGCGATGGTGCGTGCCAAGGGCTTGCGCGTGAGCTCGTGGTCCCACCCTGCGACGTACCAGGCGTTGACGGGGTGAGCGAGGGTCTTGTTGGTCGTCGAGGTTGGCCTGTCCTGAAGCATGGATGCTCCTTCCTGCCCGCCGTCTTTGGCAGACAACTATCTATCTTCATAGATAGACGGTGAGATGGACCACACTCTATCTATGGACATAGGTAGTTGCAAGACCCCGATAGGGTAGCCGAATGAGCCTCCGGAATGCGCTCTTGGCGATGCTGACGTCGCAGCCCATGACCGGCTACGACGTCTACAAGAACTTTCAGACCTCGGTGGGGTACGTCTGGCATGCCCCGGACTCGCAGATCTATCCCGAACTGCGCCGCATGGAGCAGGATGGCCTCATCCGCGGGGAAACGGTCCCATGGGGCAAGCGGGGCACCAAGAAGCGCTACTCGATCACCGAGGCCGGGATCCGTTCGTTCCAGGAATGGCTCAACACTCCTCCGGAGCACCAGCGTGAACGCGATCCGATCCGCCTGCGCGCCGCATATCTGGAATGGGCCGAACCGGCCGCGTCGGAGGAATTCTTCAAGGCCCACATCGCCTACCACTCCGCCCGGATCGACGACTGGAAGGACATGATCCGAACGCTCCGCGACCACTCCAATCCGACGCTTGCGAAGCGCGTCCAGGAAAAGTCCCCGGAAGAGGCGGAACGCATCACTGCCTACAAGGTCTTTGCCTACGAGGGCATGATTTCGAGGGCTGAGGCCGAGATCGCATGGGCCAGGAAGGGCCTGGGCCTGGTGGAAGAGCTGGAGGGCGGCAGGTAGGACGACGGCGGAAGGTGCCTTCCGCCGTCGTCCGCCCTTTGGTGTGTGCTACAGGTTGCTGTTCGTCCCCTCCTTGGCAAGGATCAGGGCCGTGGCACTGAGCGCAGAGAACCCGATCCACAAGACAGCCACCATCCAAAGGGAGCCGCCTGCGGCGATGACGAGACTTGTGGCGATCAGCGGGGTAAAGCCGGCGCCCAACGTGCTGGCCAGTTGGTAGCCGATGGATGTGCCGCTATAGCGGATGTTGGCGGGGAACAGCTCGGCGGCGAAGGCGCCGTACGGGCCCGCGGTAAAGCCCTGGATCACGCTCAAGCCCAAGAAGAGGGCTAGGAAGAATCCCCACACGGAACCGGAGTCGATCAGCCACATGATCGGGAACGCCAGCGCCATGGCCGCGATGGTTCCGCCGAGCATGACCTTCTTGCGGCCGATCCGGTCGCTGAGGCGGGCGGCGACGACAATCATGATGATCGTCGCCACGCCCGCAAGCGCCTTGACGTTCAGCACCGAGGTCTGCGCCAGCGTGGCCTGCTCCACGGCGTAGGAGATGGCCCAAGCTCCCATGAGACCCTGCGCAGCCTGGCCGGCGATGCCTGCGAATACGGAGACGAAGAAGCTGCGGGGGTGCTTGGCCATGACCTCGGCTGCCGGGACCTTGACCCGCCTAGTCTTGGCGGCTTCCTTGAACACAGGGGACTCGGCCACCTTGAGACGGATGATCAGTCCCACCATGACCAACACGGCGCTGAAGAGGAACGGAATGCGCCAGCCCCAGGACAGGAAGTCGCCCTTCGGAAGGGCGGACATCGCGCTCAGCACGAGGGTGGCAATGATGGTTCCGGCCGGGGCGCCCATGTAGGCGAAGGAGGCAGCGAAGCCACGGCTCTTCTTCCTGGCGTGCTCGAAGGCGAGCAGCATCGCGCCTCCCCATTCGCCGCCCACGGCGATGCCCTGCACGACCCGAAGGGCCACGAGCAGGATGGGCGCCGCGACGCCGATCTGGGCGGTGGTGGGAAGCAGGCCGATCAGCACACTCGAAACGCCGATCATGACCACGGTGACCACGAGCATGGCCTTTCGGCCCAACTTATCGCCGAGGTGGCCGAAGATGAGGCCTCCCAGCGGGCGTGCTACGTACCCGGCGGCGAGGGTGGTGAACGAGAGCATGAGTCCTACGCGCTGGTCCACGCCGGTGAAGAACACCTTGTTGAACACCAGGCTCGCTGCCGTGGCGTAGAGGATGAAGTCGTAGTACTCGATCCCGGTGCCCAGGAAGCTGGACGTCAGGATCTTGCGCATTTCGCGGGGATCGACCCCAGGCTCGTCGGGTGACGGTGCCGCTGAGGGCATGGATGGGTGGTGGGCGCTGCTGGTGGTCATGAGGTTGCCTTTACAGGTTCGACGACGGTGTCGGAGGTGACGCGGGGTGTCGAGGCGAAGGAAATGATCTCGAGGTCTTCGGGCACAAAGAGCTGGCCTGCGAACGTTTCGCGGGCCTTGAGCCATGATTCGGCGGGCGCGAAGGCGGGAACCAGATGGTGCAGCACCAGCGAACGGGCACCGGCTTGGGCCGCGAGTTCACCCGCTTGGCGTGCCGTGGTGTGGGCGCGCCGGTGGTGGTCCATCGTGGCGTTCATGTGGACCTGGTCTGTGTACTGCCCAGCGATGCTCTCCAGGTCGATCGCTTCGTGCAGCAGAAGGTCGGTGCGGTGGGCGATCCGAACGAGGTTGCGGCATGGAGCGGTGTCTCCGGAGATCGTCACTGAACCTTCGGCGGCGTCAAAGCGGAAGGCGAAGGCCGGAGCCGTCGGGAAGTGGGATACCAGGATCGCGGTGACTTCCACCAGATCGTCCTTGAAGATCGTGAACGGCTCCATGTCGGGACACGCGTTGTCGTTGGGGTCGAAGCCTGTTCCTTCCGGGAGCACGATGTCGTGAACGTCGAAGTGCTGCGACGGAGGCCGCGTGAGGGAATCAAAGATCCGGTCGTTGATATCGGTGGCGTACGCCGCTGTCAGTGTCTCGAACAACTGCTTGATGCCGGGTCCAGGGTTGGCCGGAGCCACCACCTCGGGAGCGGAGTCGGCCCGTGCGGAGAGAGGGGGGAGCTTCCCGCGGGGGCCGGGTCCGTACACAGGGATCGGATCGAGCGCAGGGTCCTTCCGCTCGAATTGGCCGAAGAGAATCATGGACGCTAGATCGACGGTGTGGTCCGAGTGCATGTGGGTGATGAACAGGCCGCGCACTTGGTCGATGCCCAAGCCGGCGTTCTTCAGCTGCCGTCCCGTGCCTTGTCCGCAGTCCACCAAGTAGACGCGCCCCGCGACGACCACGGCGGTGCTGATCCCGCTGCGCTCGCTTCTGCCGGCCGTGTTCCACCACCTGGGTCCTCCGGCTGTGCCCAAGGCCACTATGTGCGGCCCGAGTTGTGAATCAGAGGGGTCCATGCCACTCCTTCGTGTCCTGGGATGGGTCATGCGACCAGCGTGATCTACGTCTCATCAGATGTAAAACAAATAGATTTAGGCAATGACCTAAGATTTCCTTATGAAAGAGATGACGCTGCGCCAACTGGAATACTTTGTGGCTGTCGCGGAGTCCCAATCGATCACCCAAGCGGCCCTCAAGTGCCATGTGTCGCAGGCGGGCATGAGCCTGGCCCTGAAGGAACTGGAAGCGTCCCTCGGGGTGCAGCTCATCATCAGGCGCAAGGCCAAAGGGGTTTACCTCACGCCGGTCGGCCGCATCGCGGCAACCCGCGCCAGAGCTCTCATCGGCGAAGCCCAACATCTCGTCGACGCCGTGGACGCCGGGGCCGAGGGCTACTCCGGCACCTTCACGGTAGGCTGCTTCGCCACGCTGTCGACACTGGTACTTCCGGAGGTGGCCGAGTTCTTCGCTCGGGAGCACCCGAACGTGGCCCTCGACTTCGTGGAGGGTTCCGGCCCCGAGATCCAGGAGAAGATGCTCCGGGGCCAGATCGACGTCTGCTTCATCTACGAAGCCCAGCGACATCCAGAGGCCGAGGCGGTGATGCTGCGCCGGCAGGATTTCCGCGTGGCGCTCTCGCCCCGGCATCCGCTCGCAGAAAGGCGAGCCATCGATTTGCTGGACCTTGCGCCCTACCCCGCTGCTCTGCTGGATGTGGAACCCGCATCGTACTTGAACGAGGCGATGCTGCGCCGCTTCGGCGTCGAACCCAACATCATGTACCGAAGTTCCAGCGTGCACACGATCCGCGCGATCGTAGGCCGCAACCTGGCCTACTCGCTCCTGATGGAGCCGGTGGATGAAAGCAGCGAACGCTTGCCCCTGAAGTATCTTCCGATTGCGCAGGAAACTGGAACCAATTCACTGCTTGTCGCGTACCCCCAGGGAGTCAAGATGTCGGGCTTGGCGAGGGGCCTGATCGAGCACTGTGCCAGCGTCTTCGGCGGGACTGGACGAGGAACCGCACCTCTAGCCGTCCAGGACTAGAAACCAGCGAGTTCGTCGATCAGGAGAGCGGTTTAGCCGGTTCCTCTACCCCCAGAGCGCCTTGCGCAGAAGGTCTCGCAGCGTCGTGACTTCGCCCGGGGCGAGCAGCGACAACTGTGTGGTCTCGCATTCCTTCATCGCGACTTCGGCCTTCGCGTGCAGGCGCTCGCCTTCGGGCGTGGCGAGGACGATCTTCTGGCGCCGGTCGGTCCGCCCCTGCTCCCGGGAGACCAGTCCTCGGCCTTCGAGATCGTCGATGAGCGACACGATCTGGCTGGGGTCCAGCGCGAGGAAGTCCGCGAGTTCACGCTGGGTCGGCTCGAGCCCGCTGCATGCCAACCGCAGCACCGAGTAGGACCGCTCGCGCAGGCCGAACTCGGCCAAGGCCTTGTTGTTGAGCAGGGACCCGGCGGCGCGAAGCTTCGCGAGCAGGAGCCCGATGTCGTCGGCGACCGCGCCCCCGGCCAGCCGCGGCGCTCCGGCCTCGTCCTCAACGCTCACGCGCTTCGCCTCCAAACATCCTCAAAAACAATCGTTGACATTTTCAATGATCCGTCTTTTCATGGATCGTGACAAGGGTCTCACGGCCACGGAGCCGCCTCCAAAGGGACGGCAGCAGGAATGCAAGGGAGCATGGCATGAGCCTGGCAGGCAAGGTAGCGATCGTCACCGGAAGCGGGCAGGGCCTGGGCTTGGCCTACGCACGGGAGCTCGCGCGGCAGGGTGCGGCCGTCGTCGTCAACGACGTCAACGAGGAGGCCGCGGCCGAGGCGGTGGCCTGGATCGAGGCCGACGGCGGGAAGGCGACCGCCGTCGTCGTCCCCGTGGGCACCACGGAGGCCGCGAAGGCGCTCGTCGAGGGCGCGGTCGCCGCGTTCGGCCGGCTCGACATCCTCGTCACGAACGCCGGGATCCTGCGGGACAAGAGCCTGCTGAAGATGACGGACGAGGACTTCGACCTCGTCGTCAACGTCCACCTCCGCGGCACGTTCACGTGCGTGCGCGAGGCGTTCGCGTACTTCAAGGCCAACGGCGTCCCGGGCCGGATCATCGCGATCGGCTCCCCGACGGGCCAGCGCGGGAACTTCGGCCAGACCAACTACGCCGCCGCCAAGGCCGGGATCGTGGGCATGGTGCGCACGTGGGCGCTGGAGATGAAGAAGGCCGGCGTCACGGTCAACGCCGTCGTCCCGGTTGCCGCGACCGCGATGACCAAGACGGTCCCGTACTTCGCCAAGGCCGTCGAGGCGGACGAGCGCGGCGAGGCCATGCCGGCCTTCTTCCGCCACGACCTCGGCTTCGGCACCGCCGACGACGTCGCGGGCCTGATCGCGTACCTGGCCTCCGAGGAGGCCGCCGCGATCACGGGCCAGGCCATCGGCGCGGGCGGGGACCGCCTCCAGGTCTGGACCCACCCCGAGCCCGCCACGACGGACTACCGCGAGGGCGGCTGGACGTACGAGGCGCTCCAGGAGCGCGGCGCCGAGGTCATCGGAGCCCACCTCCAGAGCGTGGGCGAGGAGTTCCTCCCGCTGCCCGCCGAGCTGCAGCCCGAGCAGGCCCCGGCTGGGACCAGCGGGGCGCGCTGATGCGCTACGAGCTCGGGATCGACGTCGAGAAGGTCGACGCGATCGACATGCACGTCCACCTCGAGGTGGACTCGTGCGGGCACGCGTCCCTCCCGGCCGCGCTGACGGAGGCGTCGGCAAAGTACTTCAAGGCCGAGGACCGCTCGCCGAGCCTGGAGAAGATCGCGGACACCTACCGCGAGCTGAACATGGCCGCCGTCGTCTTCACGGTCGACGCCCGCACCCAGCTCCACCACGAGCCCAACAGCGTCGATGAGCTCATCGAGGGCGCGGCCCAGCACAACGACGTCCTGATCCCCTTCGGCTCGGTGGACCCGCGCACGGGGGAGGAGGCGATCGCCCGCGCGAAGCACCAGGCCCTCGAGCTCGGCGCGCGCGGGTTCAAGTTCCACCCGTCCCTGCAGGGCTTCGACCCCTCGAGCCAAGAGTTCTACCCGCTCTGGGATGCGCTCCAGGAACTCGGCCTCCCGGCGGTCTTCCACACGGGCCAGAACGGCATGGGCGCGGGGCTCCCTGGCGGGCACGGGATCAAGCTGCGGTATTCGAACCCGCTCCTGCTCGACGACGTCGCCGCCGACTTCCCCGGACTGACCGTGATCATGGCGCACCCGTCGGTGCCGTGGCAGGAGGAGGCGAACTCGATCGCGACGCACAAGGCGAACGTCTTCATCGACCTCTCCGGCTGGTCGCCGAAGTACTTCCCGGAGTCTCTCGTGAAGGCCTCGAACTCGGTCCTGCAGGAGAAGGTCCTCTTCGGCACCGACTTCCCGCTCATCACCCCGGCCAAGTGGCTCGGCGCGTTCGCCGACCTGCCGCTCAAGGACGAGGTGCGCCCCAAGATCCTCAAGGGCAACGCCGTGCGCGTGCTCGGGCTGGGGGCGTGAGATGAGCACGACGACGGAGCTCGGCTCCAGCGAGCAGGCTCGCCTCTACGACGTGGCGGACTGGTACGACGCCGAATCCCTCCTCACGGACGACGAGCGCCGGGTCCTGGGTCGCCTTCGGAAGTTCCTCGACGAGAAGGCCCGCCCCCTGCTGGCCGAGTACTGGGAGCGGGGCGAGTTCCCCGAGGAGCTCCGACAGCCGCTCGTGGACCTGGACCTCATGGAGCCGGCCGAGCTCACCCGGGAGGGGCGGCCGGCCCGCGGGATCTACCAGGGCTTCCGGATCTTCGAGCTCGCCCGCACCGATGCCTCGCTCGCGACGTTCTACACCGCCCAGGCCGGGCTGTTCCGCACCGCGATCCGGGTCGGCGCCTCGGCGGAGCAGCAGCGGGAGTGGATGCCGCGCGTCGTCGACTTCTCGCTCAAAGGCGTCTTCAGCCTCACCGAGCCCGAGCACGGCTCCGACATCGCCGGCGGCCTCGCGACGACCGCCAGACGCGAACCGGGGGGCGGCGGCTGGGTCATCGACGGCGCGAAGCGGTGGATCGGCGGGGCCGCGACAGCCGACGTCCTCGCCGTGTTCGCCCGCGACGTCGCCGACGGCCAGGTCAAGGCGTTCCTCGTCCCGCGCACGGCGCCCGGCGTCGTCGTGGAGAAGATCCGCCGCAAGACCGCGCTGCGCATGATGCAGAACGCGCACATCACGCTCGACGGCGTCCGCGTCACCGAGGCCGACCGTCTCCACAACGTGAACTCGTTCAAGGACGTCGCCGCGATGCTGCGGGCCATGCGCTCGGACGTCGCGTGGATCGCCACCGGAATCCAGGCCGGTGCGTTCGAGGCGGCCCTGAAGTACGTGCGCGAGCGCGAGCAGTTCGGGCGTCAGCTCGGCTCGTTCCAACTCGTCCAGGAGAAGCTGGCCCGCATGCTCGGGAATGTGACCGCGAGCCTCTCGCTCGTCGTCCGGCTCACCCAGCAGCAGGAGCGCGGCGTCTACCGCGACCAGGATTCTGCGCTCGCGAAGATGCAGACGTCCCTCGCGATGCGCGAGACCGTCGCCCTCGCCCGCGAGGTCGTCGGCGGCAACGGGATCACCCTCGACACCGACGTCGCCCGCTTCCACGCCGACGCCGAGGCCGTCTACTCCTACGAGGGCACGCACGAGATCAACGCCCTCATCGTCGGCCGTGCGCTCACCGGCGCCAGCGCGTTCGTCAAATAGCTGTACCCGAAACGCAATTCTCGCCACATAGCTGTACCCGAAACGAAGAGAACCCGTCAAAGGAGACCCCATGACCGCCCCCCGCACTGTCGAGCCCCGTTCCATCGAGCCGCGCCTCGTCGTCGGCTTCGACAAGCTCCTCACCATGTCCGGCGCCGACCTCGGCGCGACCGACTGGCTCGAGATCACCCAGGACCGCGTCGACCTCTTCGCCGACGCGACCGACGACCACCAGTGGATCCACGTCGACCCCGAACGCGCCAAGGACGGCCCGTTCGGCGCCCCGATCGCGCACGGCTTCCTCACGCTCTCCCTGCTCATCCCGTTCTGGGGGGAGCTGTTCGACGTCGAAGGCGTCACCACCAAGGTCAACTACGGCCTCGACCGCGTCCGCTTCACCTCCCCCGTCAAGGTCGGCTCGAAGGTGCGCATGGCCGGCCGGATCGCCGAGGTGACCGAGGTCAAGGGCGGCGCCCAGATCAAGGTCAACGCGACCATCGAGATCGAGGGCCAGGAGCGTCCCGCCGTCGTCGCCGAGTTCCTCGCCCGCTTCTACAAATAACCCGCCCCCGGCCCTTCTCCCTCACCCACCCAACCGCCCTTAGGAACCGCCATGTCTGGAACAACACAGCTCAAGCAGATGGGCACCGCCGGGCAGCGCAAAGAAGCGCGCACGGTCATCCTGTCCAGCTATCTCGGCAGCACCATCGAGTTCTACGACTTCCTCCTGTACGCGACCGCCGCGGCGGTCGCCTTCCCAAAGGTGTTCTTCGCCGGCTCGGACCCCTGGGTCGGAGCGGTCGAGGCCTACGCGACCTTCGCCGCCGGCTACGTCGCGCGGCCTCTCGGCGGGGCGATCTTCGGCCATTTCGGCGACCGCATCGGGCGCAAAGGCATGCTCATCGTCTCGATGACCGTCATGGGCCTCGCCTCCGCGGCAATCGGTCTCGTTCCGGCGGCGAGCGTCATCGGCTCCTGGGGCGCCGTCATCCTCGTCCTGCTGCGCGTCCTGCAGGGAATCGCCGTCGGCGGTGAATGGGGCGGCGCCGCGCTCATGGCGCTCGAACACTCCGACCCGAAACGGCGAGGCTTCGCGGCGTCGTTCGTCAACGCGGGCGCCCCAACAGGGGCGTTCCTGGGGACGGTGATGATGGGCGTCGTCTCGGCGCTGCCGCGCGAGGACTTCCTCGCGTGGGGCTGGCGCGTTCCCTTCCTGCTCTCCTTCGCCCTGCTCGTCGTCGGCCTCTTCGTGCGGCTCCGTGTCTCGGAGAGCCCCATCTTCGCCGCCGCTGTGGCTGCGGAGGAGGCCCAGCAGGACGCCGCCCCGAAGCGCAGGATCCCTCTCTTCGACGTCCTCCGGCGGCCCAAGGCCCTCGTCTTCGTCATGCTCGCGGGGGCGGCTGCCTTCGCCCTCCAAGTCGTCCTGTCCACGTTCGCGGTGACGTATGCCGTGACGAAGGGCGCGCCGCAGCAGGGCGTCCTCTACGGATTCGCCGGGGCTTCTGTCATCTCGATCGCCTTCGTCCTGCTCGGCGGCCGCATCTCGGACCGGTTTGGGCGCCGTCCGGTCATGATCACCGGGCTCGTGCTGTTCGTCGCGTACCTGTTCCCGATGTTCGCGCTCCTCGGATCGGGCAACGCGTGGCTCGTCTTCCTCGCGTTCACCCTCGCGCTCGTCTTCCACTCGACGCTCTACGGCCCGTTCGCCGCGTTCGTCTCGGAGCAGTTCGGCACGACGTCGCGCTACACCGGGGCCGCGCTCGGCTACCAGCTCGCGACCCTGATCGGCGGGGGCTTCACGCCCGGCATCGTGGCCTCGCTCTACAAGGAGTCGGGCCTGAGCATCGCCACCGTCATAGGTTTCCTCGCCGCCATGTCCCTCGTCTCCGCCGTCTTCATCCTCCTGACGCGCGAATCGAAGGACAATGACCTCACGACCGTCCGCTAGGAGGGCAGTCTTCATGTACAACAACGGTGTTGGTTCGTGGCTCGAGCGGCGCCGGCCGAAGTCCGGGCCCAAGACGGCGCTGATCGCGGGGGAGCGGAGCATCGGCTACGGTGAGCTTGCCGAACGGGTCCGTCGGCTTGCGCAGGCGCTCCGCCGCCGCGGCGTGGTCCGGGGGGACCGGATCGCGTACCTCGGCGAGAACGATCCGGCCTTCGTCGAGACCTTCTTCGCATCCGGCCTCCTCGGCGCCGTGTTCGTGCCGCTCAACACGCGGTTGGCGGCGCCCGAGCTGCAGTTCCAGCTCGACGACGCCGGGGTGCGGCTGCTCGTGAACGCCGGGCGCCTCGACGCGCTCGCGGCCGCGGCCGTCGCGGGAACGGGTGTGCAGCGCCGCGTGGTCGTCGCCGAGGCGGGCGCGGACGACGCCGCCGCCTCCACTGCTGACGGCGCCCCCGCCGTCGAACGCTACGAGGAAGCGCTCCGCGGCGCGCGGGACGAGCCGATCGACGAGACGGTCACGCTCGACGACGGAGCGATGATCCTCTACACGTCAGGCACCACGGGCCGGCCGAAGGGGGCGCTCCTGACGCATGGGAACATCATCTGGAACTGCTTCAACGTGCTCGTGGACACGGACCTGAGGGCCACGGACATCGCGCTCATGATCTCGCCGCTGTTCCACGTGGCCTCGCTCGATATGGGGCTCTTGCCCATCCTGCTCAAGGGCGGGACCGCCGTCCTCGAGCAGAAGTTCGAGCCGGGCCGTGCGCTCGGGCTGATCGAGCGCCACGGGATCACGACGCTCAACGGCGTGCCGACGACGTTCCAGATGCTCGCCGAGCACCCCGCCTGGGAAACGACGGACCTCAGCTCGCTCACGAAGCTCACGTGCGGGGGCTCGGCGATGCCGGCGCGCGTGCTGGAGGCCTACGAGGCACGGGGGATCGGCTTCTCCAACAACTACGGCATGACCGAGACCGCCCCGGGCGTCACGACGCTTCCGCTCGAGCGTTCGCGCGACAAGGCCGGCTCCGCCGGGCTCCCGCACTTCTTCACGGACCTCCGCGTTGTCGATCCGCTCGGGGAGGTCCTCGCGCCCGGCGAGGTGGGGGAGATCCAGATCTCCGGACCGAACGTCATCAAGCAGTACTGGAACCGGTCCGATGCGACGCGCGAATCGTATGCGGACGGGACGTGGTTCAAGTCAGGGGACATGGGCTACCGGGACGACGAGGGGTTCCTCTACGTGTCCGACCGGCTCAAGGACATGATCATCTCCGGCGGGGAGAACGTGTATCCCGCTGAGGTCGAGGCGGTCATCGTCGAACTGCCGCAGGTGGCTTCGGTCGCCGTCATCGGGGTGCCCGACGAGAGGTGGGGCGAAGTGCCGCGGGCGATCGTCACCCTCCGCGACGGCGCCGAGCTCACGGACGACGACGTGCGGGCCCACCTCGACGGCCGGCTCGCGCGCTACAAGATCCCGAAGTCGGTGGTGTTCGTGGAGGAGATGCCGCGCACCGCGAGCGGCAAGATCCGCAAGGCCGAGCTCCGCAGGCAGTACGCCCACTAGCCGTTTCGGGTACGCCAACTCGCGTCCTGGGCCGTCTCGGGTACAGGTAGTTGGCGTACCCGAGACAGGCCGAGGAGCAAGTTTCTGTACCTGAGACGGCGAGGAGGGGGAGTTGGTGTACCTGAGAGGCTTGGGAGGGGGGAGTTGGTGTACCCGAAACGGTTAGAAGTGGGCGTATCTTGCTCTCGCCGCCGAGTAGACGCCGTAGCACGCGAGTCCGATCGCGACCGCGCCCAGAATCCAGCCGCCGAAGGGCTGCGCCGCGAGGCCCTTGAGGGCGCCGTCGAGACCCGACTGCTGCTGGGGATCGTGCCGCGCGGTCGCGACAAGGACCAGGACGCCGAGCACGGCAAGCGCCACGCCCTTCGCGACGTACCCCACGCTCCCCACGATCTTGACCCACGTGTGGACCGACGGGAGGGGCTGGGCGTCCTTCCCGAGGAACGACTGGGTGAACCCGCGGTAGCCGAAGTAGCCTGCTGCCCCGAGCAGCACGAGCCCCGCTGCGACGAGGACGACGACGCCGAGGGGCACCGCGAGCAGCGTCGCCGTGATCTCGCGCGACTGCTGGCTCGAGTTCTTCCGGTTGCCGAGCGCGAACGTCGCGAACAGCACGGCGAGGGCGGAATAGGCGACGCCGGTTCCTCCCGGCCCGAGCCCCTTCGTCGGCTTCCCGTGCCGCCGCCATTCCGCGAAGAACTCGAAGAACATCCAGAGGGCGAGCGCCGCGCAGCAGAGCGTTCCACCGCCCAGGATCAGCGGGCCCCCCGGAGCGGAGGCGATCTGGGCGACGGCGCCCGACTCGTCCGCGTGGTTGTTGCTCCCGCCGAGGGCCACCTGAGCGGCGAGCCACGCGATGAGGACGTGGAGGAGCCCGACGAAAGCGAATCCGGTGCGGGCCACCCCCGTCGCCCAGGGGGAGCGCGACGCCTCTTCCGCCCCACGCTCGACAGAACGGGCCCCGTCCTCCGCTGCGTCGCGGGTCTTGTCGCCCGAGCTCCGATGATCGTCCGCGGATTCTTCCATACCTGATGGTTTCCCCGTCTTCGGCATCTCATGCCCCGCTTCGGTAGACTTGGGTGGCAAGAGCCCCGGCACTCTTGCCGAGCAGCTTCATCGCCAGTCGAGCTGCACGTAAGAGACGGGGCTTTCGCATGAAGGCTGTCGGCCAGACGGACCGTAGGCGTACCTGGGGAGGAATCCATGCCAGCAATCGTGATCGTCGGAGCCCAGTGGGGCGATGAGGGCAAGGGCAAGGCGACGGATCTGCTCGGACACCGCGTTGACTACGTCGTCAAGCCGAACGGCGGCAACAACGCCGGGCACACCGTCGTCGTCGGGGGCGAGAAGTACGAGCTCAAGCTCCTTCCCGCCGGGATCCTGAGCCCGAACGCGATCCCGATCATCGGCAACGGCTGCGTTGTGAACCTCGAGGCGCTCTTCGAGGAGATCGAAGGCCTCGAGGCCCGTGGCGGCGACACGTCCCGCCTCCGGGTATCCGCCAACGCCCATCTCGTGGCCCCTTACCACCAGACGCTGGACAAGGTGACGGAACGCTTCCTCGGCAAGCGCGCGATCGGCACGACCGGCCGCGGCATCGGACCGGCCTACATGGACAAGGTGGCGCGCCTCGGCATCCGAGTGCAGGACGTCTTCGACGAGTCAATCCTGCGGCAGAAGGTCGAGGGTTCGCTCCACCAGAAGAACGAGCTGCTCGTCAAGGTCTACAACCGCCGCGCCGTGAGCGTCGACGAGACCGTCGACTACTTCCTCGGCTTCGCGGACCGCCTGCGCCCCCTCGTCGTCGATTCGACCTACGAGCTCAACAAGGCGCTCGACGACGGCAAGGTCGTCCTCATGGAGGGCGGCCAGGCGACGTTCCTCGACGTCGACCACGGCACCTACCCGTTTGTGACGTCTTCGAACCCGACGGCGGGCGGCGCGTCGGTCGGCTCTGGCATCGGCCCGACCCGCATCTCGCGCGCCATCGGCATCATCAAGGCGTACACGACGCGCGTCGGCGCGGGGCCATTCCCCACCGAGCTCTTCGACGAGATGGGCGCCTACCTCCAGAAGACCGGCGGCGAGTACGGCGTCAACACGGGCCGCCCGCGCCGCTGCGGCTGGTACGACTCGGTCCTTGCGCGGCATGCCTCGCGCGTCAACGGCTTCACGGACTACTTCCTCACGAAGCTCGACGTGCTCACGGGCATCGAGAAGATCCCTGTGTGCGTGGCCTACGACGTCGACGGCGTGCGCCACGACGAGATGCCGATGACGCAGACGGAGTTCCACCACGCGAAGCCGATCTTCGAGTACTTCGACGGCTGGACCGAGGACATCTCGCGCGCCCAGACCCTCGACGAGCTCCCGGCGAACGCCCGGGACTACGTCCTCGCGCTGGAAAAGCTCTCGGGCACGCGATTCTCCGCCATCGGGGTCGGCCCGGACAGGGACCAGACGATCGTGGTCCGCGACCTCATCGACTGAGCGGCGGCGCCCCTCCCGTGGCCGCGGGCAGGGCCGCCGAGGACCCGTAGGGGGCCCAGAGAAAAAACTTCCAAAAAAATCTCTGGGCCGCGTAACCCGCAAGCCGTCCCGAACGATGACATGGGTGGAAGCCGGGCTGGAATCTGTCCCCCATCATGTTCCAGCCCGGCTTCTTTCATGTCTCCAGCAGCCGGGACGAGAACGCCTCCGTGCCCGTACACTGGGACGGCCAATGGGGAGTTCTCGACGAGAGCGGGGATCAGTGCCGGATTCGCTCACGGATCGCGACTTGGTCGCGGGCATTCTGCCGGAGACGGAGCTTTTCTCCCGCGTCTACGAAAGCCTGGCGCCAGCGGTCCTCGGCTACCTCGGCGCCCGCGGCGTAGATGACCCGGAGGCACTCATGCAGGACGTCTTCCTGAGCGTCCTTCCCCGAATCGGCGAGATCAGCGGGGGAGTGGCGGGGCTTCGAACCTTCGTCTTCTCGGTCGCGCACGCGCGGGTCGTGGACTACTACCGCCGTGTGGAACGCCGACCACGCAGTGTCGACTACGACCCGCTCGCAGACATGCGTACCGTGCCCTCGGCCGAGGCCGAGGCGCTCGTCCGCACGGGACAGACGGACGCCCACCTGCTGATCGGGGCCCTCAAGCCCGAGCAGAGGGATGTCCTCATGCTGCGGATCGTGGGCGAACTCAGCATCGAGGACGTCGCGAGCGTGCTCGGCAAGACGCCGGGCGCGGTCAAGCAGCTTCAACGGCGGGGCCTCAAGGCCTTGCGCGAGATGGTTTCGGAAGGGGTGATGGCACTGTGAGCAGCGAATCGATGCGGGACGCCGTGACCGACATCCTCGCCGATGCCGGTCTGGCGGACGACGGCGCGCTGGTCCGTGCGCTCGAATCGTTCCGTACGCTGTGCCCGCCCGAGGCGCCCAAGCCGAGCGGCGCACTGGCGGAGCTCCTCGCCCGTGGATCGGCGGCTGTGGGCGCGGTCCCGCCGAGTCGTGCCGCGAGCCGCGCGGCCGAGGCAGCCGCCGGCAAGTTCTCGGCAGGCGTGGCGCCAGCCGTTCCCCTCCACCTGCGGAAGCGGCACCGCGGCGCCGCGATCAGCGCGGCCGTGATTGCCGGCGTCGGACTCAGCGCGTCCGGTGTCGCGGCGCTCGGCGGCGTCGACTATTCGGCGAACCCGCCCCAGGTGGACGTGCGCGGTCTCGCCGCGGTTCCCGGTTCAGCGGCCAGCCCCTCCGCCCCGGCCGAGGCCTCGGGGGCGCCGGACGCGATCGTGCGCCAGGCACAGGCTTTCGCAGGCACGGCCGCCGGCGGTTCCGCGGCTCACGCGGATCCCGCGGCCGCCACACCGCGGGCGGAGGACGACGCGCGGCCCGGCGCCGGCGTCGTCGTGCCCTCGGGATCCCCCGAGCAGGCCGTCGAAAGTGCTGCAGCCAGCACGGTTGAATCCGCCGCCGCCGACATCGAAGACTGCGCGTCCGGCGTCGTCCGGGAGGCCGAAGCCGCGGTTTCGGCCCAGACGGTGCCGCGCCATCGGGCCGATCCCGTTCCCAGCCGCGGCCGGCACGTCGCACTGGAAGCGGCCGCTACGGCCAGAGCCCTCGCGGGGCCGTTCACCTCGGCATCCTTCACGGGAGCGCCCGTCAAGGAGGCCGTGGCCATGGCCGAGGGGGTGGCCCAGCAGGTCTCGTCTCTGGCCGGGCAGGGTCTCGCGCAAGAGGGCAGGCGAGCCCTCGCCGCGCTCGGTGCCCGGCACTAGAGTGTCGGCATGGCCATCGCTCGTTTCCCCAGCATCGTCATCGACTGTCCCGATCCCGGCGAGCTGGCGCGGTTCTACGGCGCCCTGCTCGACTGGAAGGCGGACGTGGAGCCCGATCTCAGCTGGGCGGAGGTCCGCGCCGACTACGGGCAGTGCATCTGCTTCCAGAAGGTCGAGGACTACACGGCGCCTCGATGGCCCAGCCAAGAGCTGCCCCAGCAGATGCACTTGGACGTCGTCGTGGACGATCTCGACGCCGCCGAATCCGCCGTCGTCAAGCTCGGCGCCAGGAAGCACGAGCATCAGCCCGGGACGACCTTCCGCGTCTTCCTCGATCCGGCCGGCCACCCGTTCTGCCTCTGCGTGAGCTAGTGCTGCCCGACCTCCTCTGCTGAGGGGCTCTCGAGCGCCCCGAACCGCTCGCTGACCTCGGACATCGTGCGACTCATGAGCGCGCGCATGGCCGCGTGGGCTCCATCAGGGTCGGAGCGCTGGATCGCAACGGCCACGTTCATGTGCTGTTCGAGCGCTTCCGCGTGCGGCCGTTCGGGCATGAGGCCGTGGTGGGTTCGGCCCGCGAGGACCTCCTCGACCAACGGGTACAGGGCCGTGAACATCTCGTTCCCGGACGCTGCGAGCACAAGGCGGTGGAACTGGATGTCGAGCTGCAGGAAGCGTTCGGCATCGGTGTCCTGGCCTGCGGCCCACAGCTCGCCGGCGAGGGTGAGGAGCTCCGCGGCGCGCTCCTGCGGTGCGCGGAGGGCTGCGAGCCGCGCGGCCTCGGGCTCGACGGCGGTGCGCAGCTCGGTGAGGGAGCGCAGCTGGGCGAAGCGGGCCGAGGAGTCGAGCCGCCAGCGGATCACCTGCGGATCGTAGACGTTCCACTCGCTCGTGGGCAGGATCTGGACGCCGATGCGTCGGCGCATCGCAACGAGCCCCATGGAAGCGAGCACTCGGACGGCTTCCCGCACTACAGAGCGCGATACGGCGTAGCGCTCCTCGAGTTCTTCGATCTGCAGGACGCTGCCCTCGGCCAGCGCGCCGTCCGCTATCGCGGAGCCCATGCTCTCGAGCACCTTGGCGTGCAGGCCGCCCGTGAGGGCTCCGCCGGAGGTTTTGAGGGGGCCTGCTACCGGCATGGAATCTCCTGTAGATCGGCGACGATCGCGTGTCTACATCATAGCTGTTGCACAAGTCACGGTTTTAGATATGATCTATGACGCATCTGGGACACGAGAAACAGATGTAAACCACCCCCCATCAAGGAGTGACTATGGCGTCAACTCACACCGCCTTGCCGGCAGGTGCAGCGCGCGCCGGTTGCCAGCAAGAAAGGCGATGATGGACCAGACCACCATCCGACGGTTGTCCGACGAGGCAACCGAAGTCCTTCTGAACAAGGAAGGCACATCCTCCAGCCGCCGCGGCGGCTGGATGATGATTGCCACGATCCTCATCGAGGCGTGGGACCTGTACGCGATCTCCTTCGTCCTCGTCTTCATCTCGGCCGAGTACCACCCCACCGCAGTCCAGCTCGGCCTCGTCACGGCCGGCGTGCAGGGCGGCGCGCTCATCGGGGCCTTGATCGGCGGCTTCGTCGCGGACCGCCTGGGGCGCAAGCGCGTGTTCATCCTCACGATGGTCCTGTTCATCGTGCTCGCGCTCGTCCAGGGGTTCTCAACGAACGTCTGGGACCTCATCATCGTCCGGTTCCTCATCGGCATCCCGCTCGGCAGCGACATCTCCAACGGCTACGCCTACATCATGGAGTCCATGTCGAAGGGTGCCCGCGAGGTCATGGGCAGCCGCTGGCAGTTCATGTTCGGCCTCGGCGAGGTCTTCTCGATCCTGGTCATCACCGTCATGTACATGACGGGCATGGACCACGCCATCCTGTGGCGCGTTGCCCTCGCGATCGGCGCGATCCCCGCGTTCATCCTCCTGCTCGCCCGGCTCGACCTGCCGGAGACCCCGCTCTCGCTCATCCAGCGGGGCCAGTTCGTCAAGGCCAAGGAAGTCTCCCAGCGCCTCTTCAACGACCCCCTCGCCATGCTCCCCAACGAGAACGTGGTCATGGAGAAGCCCAAGGTCGGGGACTTCCTCAAGGTCATCTGGGCTGACAAGACCAAGCGCCGCGCCACGATCTTCGGCTGGATCTCCAACGCCTGCCAGGGTGCCGAGTTCACGGCGTTCGGGTTCTACCTCCCCGTCATCCTCGTCACCGCGGGCGTCGGTGTGGCCGGCAGCGGCCACACCACCAACATCACGGGCACCAACTTCGTCACGGCCGCGATCTACGTCCTCGCGACGATCTCGGGCCTGACTGCTCCGATCATGATCTCCAAGATCGGCCACCGCGGCGTGGCGATGTGGGGCTACGGCCTCGCGTTCGCGGGCCTCGTGCTCGGTGCCTTCGCCCTCGGCGCGAACATCCAGTGGCTCATCGTCCTGGGCGCATGCACCCTCATGTGGGGCCACTACTGGGACGCCTCGAACGGCATGACCATCACCTCGATGGTCGCCCCGGCCCGGTTCCGCGCGACGGCCTCCGGGTTCGGCTACGTGTTCGTGAAGGGTGCCTCGTTCTTCGGTGCGTTCGTGTTCCCGATCATGACCGCCTCGTGGGGCAAGGTCGGCGCGACGCTCGCCGTCTCGGTCCTCTCGCTCATCGGCTTCCTCGCGGCCAAGTTCATCCTCCCGGAGCTCTACGGCTACGTGGACCAGGAGGGGAAGGCTGTCGCCGAGGTCTAGAAGCAGGCTTCAGCAGCAGTTCCTTCGACGGCGGCGTGGTCCTGTGGGGCCGCGCCGCCGTCGTCGTCTGGGCGTAGAGTGGCGTTATGGGACATGTCAACGATCCCGCCGTGATCGACCGACTCATGGACACGCCGGGCCGCTGGGCCGTCGTCGGCCTCACCCGGAACCAGTGGCGCGCTGCCTATTCCGTCGCCGAGTTCCTGCGCGATGACCTCGGCCAGCAGATCATCCCCGTGAACCTCCGCGCCGAGGACGTCCTCGGGGAGAAGGCCTACGCGAGGCTGGCCGACATCCCCGCCGAACTGCATCCGATCGACGTCGTCGACTGCTTCGTGAACTCCCAGCGGGTCGGGGACGTGGTCGATCAGGCCATCGCGGTCGGGGCGAAGGCCGTATGGCTCCAGCTCGGCGTCATCGACGAGGCGGCGGCGGAGCGTGCGAAGGCCGCGGGCCTCGACGTCGTCATGAACGCCTGCCCCGCCCAGGAGGCGTGGCGCCGCACCCGCCGCCACCCCGCCTGACTCCCCGCTAGGCTGACGCCATGGATGCCGAAGCGGTCAGAGAGCTGTGCCTCTCGTTCGCCGGAGCGTACGAGGACTATCCTTTCGGGCCCGACATCGCCGTCTACAAGGTGCGCTCGCCCGCCTCGGCGGGCTCCGCCGTCGACGGCAAGATGTTCGCCGCGATGCGCCCGGACGGCGAGCCGCTCTCCATCTCGCTCAAGTGCGAGCCTGCCCTCGCGGTCCAGCTTCGCGCCGCCCATCCCGAGATCACCGGTGCGTGGCACATGAACAAGCGGCACTGGAACGGCGTGCGCCTCGACGGCGAACTCACCGACGAGGCGGTGAGGGACATGGTCGAGGACTCGTACGACCTCGTTGTCGCGTCCCTCCCCAAGGGGCAGCGCGAGGCGCTCGGCTGGGCGGGGCTCGCGCGCTGACGCCCGATCAGGGGGCTGTTGCCGCCGGCTGCGCGAGAGCAGATCCGCCGGTTCCTTCCGGATCCGCCGGTTCGCCCCATTTCCGCCGCCAACAACCCCCTCCTCTCCGGCTGACCCCCTCCTCTCCGGCTGACCCCCTTCCCCGAGCGGGTAGGGGGTTCCCCGAGCGGGCAGGGGGTTACCCGAGCGGGTAAGGGGTCACCCGAGCGGGTAGGGGGTTACCCGAGCGGGTAGGGGCCACCCGAGTGGGTAGGGGGTTACC
>NZ_DAIUJO010000055.1:0-25384 GCF_036848755.1 Sinomonas sp.
GGCGCGAGCGCGTCGTAGAGGTCGCCGAACGCGCCCTGGTCCCCCTGTGCGACACTCGCCATGAGCGCGTCGATGTCGGAGGCAGGGGTGCCCTCGTCTCGGTGCGGCATGTAGACCACTGTCTCACGTCTGTGCATGGCCCTCATTCCCAGGAGAAGCGGACGGGCGCCGACCGGCCCCAGCCCGGTCGGCGCCCGTCGCGGGGTTCAGCTCAGTTGGCCGGAGGCATCAGGACCGAGTCGACGAGGTAGACCGTCGCATTGGCCGTGTGGACGCCGCCGCAGATGACGTTGGCACCGTTGACCTTGAGGCTGTCGCCGGACCCGGTGACCGTGAGCTTCTGCCCTTCGACCGTGGTGTGGTCGCCCACGATGGAGGACGGCTCGATCTGGCCCGGGACCACATGGTAGGTGAGGATCTTCTTGAGGGTCGCGTCATCGGTCTTGAGGCTGTTGATCGTGCTCGCGTCGATCTTCGCGAACGCCGAGTCGACCGGCGCGAAGACCGTGAACTGGCTCGAATCGAGGGTGTCGACGAGGTTGACCTTCGGGTTCAGCTTGCCCGAGACCGCGGAGACGAGCGTCTTCAGCAGCGGGTTGTTGGACGCCGCTACCGCGACCGGGTCCGTCGACATCCCCTGGACCGACGCTGGCCCGCTCGGGTTCGACTGAGCATAGGAGGCGCAGCCGGGGCCGACGAGGTCGGCGGCCGGGTCGGCCGTGGCCGACGACGACGACATCGGGCTGCTGGCCATGCTCGGCGAGCTGCTGGCCATGCTCGGCGAGCTGGCGGCCGACGGCGAGCCCCCGGCCGCCGTCGTCGACCCGCCGCAGGCGGCGAGGCCCAAGGCCGTCAGTGCGGCCAGGCCGGCAACTCCGAATGTGCGCTGAATCCTCTTCATGGCATGACTCCTGTTCACGAGGGGCGGGCTGCTTGCACGTGGAATTCGGAGCGCCGGCGGAAGCGGATTGGATTTTCTTCTCGGATCTTCCACAGACGCTCGGGGCCGGTGTCGGAATGGCCGATCGGCTGCGCGACAAGCTGTCCGGGCGGCAGGCCGAGTAGACGGCGAGGCGTAAGGTGAAAGGGCCATGCCTCCTGCCTCACCGCCCTTCACCTTTCGCTCGATAGCGCTGCCCGTCTTCCTTCCGACCCTCCTGTTCTCGACGGGTGAGGGCGCGATCCTGCCGATCATCCCGATCGCGGCCCACAACCTCGGCGCATCCCTCGCGTTGGCGGGCTTCGTGGCCTCGATGGTCATGGTGGGAGAGCTCGCGGGCGACATCCCCGCTGGGTGGGTCGTCTCGCGGATCGGTGAGCGCGCCTCCATGATGGGCGCCGCCTTCGTGGCGCTCGGCGGCATTCTGGTGTGCCTCGCGGCGCCGAATCCCTGGGTGCTCCTCGCGGGCGTCCTGCTCATCGGCATCGCGACAGCGGTGTTCGCGCTCGCTCGCCACGCCTTCATGACCACCCACGTGCCGCTGCGCTATCGCGCCCGCGCGCTCTCGACGCTCGGCGGGATCTTCCGCGGCGGCTGGTTCATCGGGCCGCTCATCGCCTCCGCCGTCATTACGGCGACGGGAACCCCGCAGTCGGCGTTCTGGATCTTCGCGGTCGGCTGCGGTGCGGCCGCCCTCTCACTCCTGGTCCTGCCGGATCCCGAGCGGGCCGCGCACGCCGCGGACCCGGCTCGGGCAGCGGCCCGGGCTGCCAGCCACGCGGAGCACCACGGCCTCTTCCGCACGATCTGGTCGCACCGCGCAGTTCTTCTGCGGATGGGATCGGGCGTGGCCCTCGTGGGCGCCGCCCGATCCGCGCGCACCACGCTCCTCCCCCTGTGGGCCCTCAGCATCGGGCTCGGCGAGGCGAACACCGCGCTCGTCATCGGCATCGCCGGCGGCGTCGAGTTCGCCCTGTTCTACACGAGCGGGCACATCATGGACCGGTGGGGGCGGCTCTGGAGCGTCATGCCGTGCATGATCGGGCTCGGCAGCGGATTCGTCGCCCTCGCCTTCCTGCACGACGTGCCGGGCCGCACGGCCTGGTTCGTCGCCGTCGTCCTCGTCCTCTCCCTTGCGAACGGCATGGGGAGCGGGATCGTCATGACGCTCGGCGCGGACCTCGCCCCGCGGAACAGTCCCGCCGCCTTCCTCGGCGCGTGGCGGTTCGCGGGCGACGGCGGGCAGGCGGCGGCACCGCTGCTCGTCGCGGGCCTCACCGCCGTCGCGTCGCTTCCCCTGGCGAGTGGTGCGATCGGGGTGCTCTCGCTCCTCGGGGCCGGGATCCTCGGTCGTTACATCCCGCGGTATGTCCCGCACCGCCCGCGTGCCGCGCGGGAGGCGAGCGAACTCGCCTGAGACCGGGGCCTACCCCGAGCGGGCGAGCCCGGTCCGGAAGGCGACGACGGCGGTGACGGCGAGGATGGCCAGCATGACGGCGCCGAACAGGAGCGCCGAGAGGGCGAGCGGCGCCACCTGCAGCACGATGCCGAGGAACATGACCGGGAGCGACATGCCGATGTAGCCGCCCAGGAAGAGCCCCGCGAGGGCTTCACCCCGGGTCTCCCGCGGCGCGATCCGGACGACCGCGCCGAGCGCGAACTTGAAGGCGACGCCGATCCCGGCCCCCGCGACGACGCCCCCCACCACGAGGAGCGCGAGAGAGGCGACGAGGATCGAGGCTATGACGAGGACGAGCCCCGCCGCGAGCAGGATCAGCCCCCCGCTCTGCTGGACGGAGAGGCGGAGCGACGCCGAGAACATCTGGGTCACGGCGGAGGCTGCGAACACCGAGAACGAGAGGGCGCCCGCGACCACGAACGAATGGATTCCGAGCTGCCCGGAGACGAACTGCGGGGCGAGCGACGTGAAGAACCCGAACATCGAGAAGCCCACGAACGCGAGGAGCGCGGCCCCGAGGAACCGGCCGCGCTCGGCGGCGGGAACGGCGATGCGCTGTGGCCGGTAGTCCCACGAGGAGTCATCCGGCCCCACCGTCTCCGGAACCGTGACGACGAGCAGGATCCCAACGACGAGCACGAACGCGAACACCACGTACGGCGTGTAGAGGGGCGCGGGAGCGTATTCGGCGAGGAACCCGCTCACGAGCGGGCCGAGACCGAGGCCGCCGATGTTCGCGGCGGTCGCGACCACCTCGGCCCGCCTCCCGCCGGCGCCCGGTCGCGCCATGCCGTGGAGTTCGGTCAGGTGCGCTGTCGCCGTAGCCGTGATCATGCCGATGCCGAGCCCGCTCAGGAAGCGTGCCACGAGGAGGCCCGGCACCGCCGGCCACACCATGAAGACCAGGGCGGAGAGCGCGTTGAGGGCCACGGCGGGCGCGATGGTCCGCCGGCGCCCGAAGCGATCGGAGACGTGCCCGGCGAGGAAGAGGCTCACCACGACGCCGAGGGCGTAGGCGGCGAAGACGAGCGTGACGACGAAGGGCCCGAAGCCGTCCGCCCGCTCGTACAGCACGTAGAGCGGTGCCGGCACGGTCGCGAACGCCATGGTCGCCGCGAAGACCGCGGCGACGATCCAGAACCCGAGGAGGTGGCGCCGTCGTACGCTGCGCTCTGAAGGCGAAAGTGTGGGCACGGGAGCAACCTTACTCACGGCGTCATCGGCTCGGGCGGGCCAGCTCGGACGAGGAGAGCGGCTCAGACCAAGAGAACTGCCCAGCTCGCGCCGAGCCCGATGAGCATCCAGACAACGTAGTCTCCGACCTTGCCGGAATGGATCTGCCGCAGGAATTCGAGCGGCGGCCGGAAGAGCACGCGCCCCCGGCGGAGCCGCTCGGGCAACCTGTGGCGGAACACCCCGAAGGCCGCCGCTCCGGCCGCGAGCGCGACGGTCAGGAGGCCGAGCCACACCCCCTCGGCGTCCCACGCCGCCCCACCCTGCTGTGCCAAGGGGGCGTAGGCGGACGTGCTGCTGACGAGGCTCCCGTGGAGAACCGCCCCCGCGTAGCCGTCCCGGTCCATGAAGCGGGCGGCGGCCTCGTTCACGGCGGTGCCGATGGACGGGAGGAGGCCCAGGACGAGCCCCGCGGCGAGCAGGCCCAGCACGGGCGCCATCATCGAGACGGGGATGTGCTCCCGGCCGATCGTCACCTCGATGTGCTCCTCGTCGCCGCTCATCCCCTCGGCCTCGATACCCTCCGGCGCAGCGCCGACGTCGAAGAAGATGCGCGCACCCACGCGGAGGACCGCCCCGCCCGTGATCGCGGAGACAGCGATCATGAGCGCGACGACCCACGGCGCGTCCGCCTCCGAGAGCGCGTGTTCGGCGAGCCCCTTGCCCAGGCCGAGCGCGAACGGCGGAGCACCCGCGAGCGCGACCCCCGAGAGCATGAACGCGACCGCGAGGGTCCGGGCGTCCCTCCCCCGGCCGTGCAGGGTGAACTCGTCGACGCTCCCATAGCGGTCCAGGATCACGCCGCTCTGGAGGAAGAGCGCGCCCTTGATCGCGGCGTGTCCCAGAATGTACAGCACGACCCCGCCGAGCGCTTCGGGCGAGGAGATGCCGAGCACGGCAATGAAGAGCCCGAGATGCGAAATGGTCGAGTAGGCCAGAAGGCGCTTGAGATGGCGCTGCAGGAAGCACATGACGGCGCCGACGAGGGCCGTCAGCACTCCGAGGACGACGAACGCGTGCTGGGCGGCCCCGGCGATGCTGGTCGAGCTGAAGATCGACCAGTAGACGCGAGCGACGCCGTACAGCCCGAGCTCGACCATGACCCCGGAGAACAGGACACACACCGGCGAGGGGGCCACCGCGTGGGCGTCCGCGAGCCAGAAGTGGAAAGGGGCGACGGCGGCCTTCACGAGGAAGCCGGCGAGGAGCAGCACGAAGGCGATCGGCACGAGAAGGCTGTGGTCCGCGGCGAGGGCGTGGGAGAGGGCGGCGATGTTGAGGTCGCCCGTCCTCGCGTAGAGGAGCGCGACTCCCGTGAGGGAGAGGTAGGCGGCGAGCGAATTGACGATGCCGAAGTTGATGGCCCCGTGGACGGCCGAGGGGTCCTCGCTTTTTATGCCTGTCAGCGCATATGCCGCTACTCCCATGAGTTCGAAGAAGACGAACATCGTGAACACATCGCCCGCGAACGAGAAGCCCGTCATTCCCGCGAGGAACAGCATCATGAGGCCATGGAAGTGGGCCGACTCGGCCTCGAAATAGCGCCACGAGAAGACGAGCGCGGCGAGCATGAGGACGCTCGCGAGCAGGGCGATGCCCACGCTGACCTCGTCTCCGACGAGGGCGATCCCCACTCCGCGGCCGCCACGGAACGGCCATGCCCCCATCCAGTACACGAGCCGGCCCTGCGACGCCGTGACCAGGAGGGAGCCCTCGAGGACGACGGCGACGAGGGCGGCCCCGATCGAGATCACGTCCGTGGAGCGCCGGGGGAGGACCCGGCCGAGCGAGAGCAGCACGCACGCGACGAGGATGAGCCCGATCACGAGGAGCGGGAGCATCGGGGCCGCGAGGGTTGCTGTCAGCATCGGTTCAGCCCTCGAGTCCGCCGAGGTGGTCCGGATCGACCGCTTTGCGCCGTTTGGCCATCTGGATCACGAGGGCGAGCAGCATGGACGTCACCGCCGCCGAGACCACGACGTCCGTCAGCGTGAGGGCCTGCACCACTGGGTCGACGACGGGCGTCTGCTGGCCGACCTGGTTTCCGAAGATGGGCGCCACCCCGCCGTACTGGAAGCCGACCGCGATCAGCAGGATGTAGGTGCTCGACTGCGCGACGGAGAGGCACACGACCGTGTGCACGAGGTTCCGGCTCGTCGCCATGCCGATGAGCCCGAGGGCCATGACGGCGGCCGCGACCGCGTACGCGAAGTAGCTCATGCGGCGGATTCCTCCTTCGCGTCGGCGTCGGGCGGGTCGCCCCTGGTTCCGGGATCGGACCGGATGGCGAGCGCCTGGTCGAGGAAGCCCGCGAGCAGGATGACGACGCTGCTGCACACCGTCATGCCGACCGCGATGTTGAACAGCGGAACAGTGCCAGCGGAAATGAAGTCGCTCAGCTGCCCCTGCGGAACGAAGTTGGCGAACAGGGCCGCCCCGAGCGCCCCGCCCGCGAGACCCAAGGCGCCGAAGAGGACGACGCCGAGTGCCTCCCCCTGCTCGAACCATTCGAGCGGACGGAGCCGCCTCAGCAGCGCGTACCGCCCTCCGACGTACAGGAGGTGGATCCCGGTCGAGAGCACGACTCCGCCCTGGAAGCCGCCCCCGGGCGTGATCGCCCCGTGCGTGACCACGTCTGCCGCGAGCACGAGAGTGAGCGGGAACAGGACGTACACGACGAGGCTCGTGGATTCGATGACCTTCCCGCCGCTCGAGACCTCGCGACGCCGCTCCCGATGCACGGGCCGCAGCAGGGTCGCGACGCCGACGACAGCGCAGAAGAGGATCGTCTCCTCTCCGAAGGTGTCGAAGCCGCGCTGGTCGAAGTTGATGCTCGAGACGCTGTTCGCGGTTCCGTGGGCGAACGTCGCGGCGACCGCGAGGTCCCGATAGGGGTGGAAGGCCCCGCCGAAGGCCGGAAGTCCGGTGAACGCAACCGCCATGGCGAGACCGAAGGCTGCGAGGCCGATCCACAGCAGGGTGATGCGGGCACGGCGGGTCACGGGCGCTCCGCCTCCTGCCCAGCGTCGGCCTCACTTCTCGCCTCTCCCCGGATGCTCCCGATCTTGTGGATCGAGAGGACCACGATGAGCGGCACGACCGCCGTCCCGATCGCCACCTGGCTCAGCGCGACGTCCGGGGCCTGCAGCGTCACGAAGAAGATGCTGAGCAGGATCCCGTACACGGAGAGCGCCACGGCCTGCTTCGAGGGTCTGCGGGTGAAGACGACGACGGCAGCGCCGACGAGGACGAGGATCAGGCTCGTCGCGATGAGGGCGTTCGTCAGGAAGTCCGAGTTCATTCCGGCGACTCCCCCACGTCGATCCCCTGCTCGGCCGCGAGGGCCCGGCCGATCGCCGTCGTCAGCGCGGGCCCCGTGAAGGCGACGACGAGCGCGATGACCACGACCGCGGCGCCCCCGAGGCTGACCCCGAAGTAGAGGAAGGCGGAGACGGCGAAGAGCGGCACCGCGATCGCGCTCACCGGGGCAAGGAAATGGAGCCGGGCGAGCGGCGAGCGCGCCATCAGGGCGCCGACGCTCGCGTAGGCGACGACGAGCACCGCGAGACCTGCGAACACCGCCTCGACGGCGCTCACCGTTCGTCCTCGGCATCGATCCGCGGCGTCAGGAGGCGCGTGTACACGAGCGTCCCGGTGGCCCCGAGGACTGCCAGCACGAGCGGGACGATGAGGTAGGACGACTGGTTCACGATTGCCGAGAGGCCCACGAGCACGAGGCTTCCCGAAGCACTGAGGAGCTGGAGGCCGATCAGTCGCTGCACGTTGCTCCCGCGGGCCGCGAGGTATACGGCGGGGGCGACGCCGACCACAAGAAGCGCGAGGGTCACGGCGGTCCACAGCGTCTGGTCGCTCACCCACGCTCCGATCGGCTGGTGGCGGAGCGGGTTCCCGCAGGGCCGGCACCGGCGACGACCTGCTCGTCGAGGTGCGGCCAGCCTTTCACGAGGGAATGCAGCCGGACCGCGCCCGTCGTCGGGTCGCAGTCGACGACGACCGTCCCGGGCGTCGCGGAAAGGGCCACGATTCCACCCGCCCGGAGTCCCGTCTCTGTCGGAGCGCTCGAGCCTGGCAAGTGCTCCTCGACGATACCCTCGGGCTGCCTCCCCCGGAGCCACGGCACGAGCCGCACGGCGTCGGCCACGGCGGAGACCGGAACGAGCGCCGCCCATCGGATCCACGCGAGCGGGGGTTTGGCCTGGAACGGGATGGCGCGCCGGGCCACGCGGGCGAGGACGGCCGCGATCAGGGCGATCGCCGCGGCGATGAGAGTTTCACCGAAGGTCACAGTCGACGCCGTCGCGAGCCAGAAGAGCGTGCCGCCAAGGCACCAGAGCGCAAGCTCGGCCAGGGCCCCCACGGCGCCGCGCGCCCCGGGGAGCCCGAAGAACCTGCGGAGAGACCCTTTCCAGCCCATGGTGATCGACACGCTAATCCCCCGACTGAGCGCAGTTCAATCGCCCGAGCCGGCTTCAATGCCCTGAGCACCGTCAGACGGGCCGCCAATCCAATCCGGGCGACCGCGCCGAACAGTAGGCATGGGCGCTAACATCCTCATCGGCTTCCTCGGTGGCCTCATCACTGGCATCTCACCGTGCATCCTGCCGGTCCTCCCCGTCATCTTCTTCTCGGGGGGCCTCGACAGCGCACGTGCCGGATCGTCGTCGTCCGCTCCGGGCCGCCCGCCATCGCGCTGGCGGCCCTACCAGGTGATCACGGGCCTCGTCCTGAGCTTCAGCGCCTTCACCCTGCTCGGTTCTCTCGTGCTCGGCGTCCTCGGTCTCCCGCAGGACGTCTTCCGGTGGACTGGGATCGCCGTCCTGGCCGCCGTCGGCTTCGGGCTCATGGTCCCGCGTTTCGAGGAGCTCCTCGAGAAGCCGTTCTCGTGGATCCCCATGCGGCGCGTCGACGCCCGGCGGGGTGGGCTGGGCCTCGGACTCGCCCTCGGCGCCGTGTTCGTCCCATGCGCGGGGCCCGTTCTGGCGGCCATCACCGTCTCGGGCGCGACTGGCAGGATCGGGCCGGAGACGATCGCGCTCACCCTCTCGTTCGCGCTCGGGGTCTCGGTTCCGCTCCTCTTCTTCGCCCTCGCAGGGCGCCGGCTGGCCGAACGCCTCACGTCGTTCCGCCGTCGCCAGCGGGGAATCCGGATCACCGCGGGAGTGCTCATGATCGCCCTCGCGGCCGGGCTCGCGCTCGACCTTCCGGCCGCCGTCCAGCGCCTCATCCCCGACTACACGGCCGGCCTCCAGGACCAGCTCGCCCCCTCGGCGGGGAGCCCGCTCAATCTCGGCGGCCTCGTGACCGACGAGAACCGAGGCCTCGACCACTGCACCCAGAACGCAACGGAGCTCCAGGACTGCGGGCCCGCACCGGCCTTCCACGACGTCACGGCGTGGCTCGGATCCCAGCCGCTCACGCTGAACCAGCTGCGCGGAAAGGTGGTGCTCATCGACTTCTGGGCCTACTCCTGCATCAACTGCCAGCGGTCCCTCCCGCACATCATCCAGCTCAACGACGCGTACAAGTCGGCCGGCCTCGAGGTGATCGGCGTGCACACCCCCGAGTACGCGTTCGAGCGCGAGCAGCGCAACGTCGAGGCCGGAATCGCGGAGCACGGCATCGACTACCCCGTCGCGATGGACAACTCCTACGGGACGTGGACCGCCTACCGAAACCGCTTCTGGCCCGCCCAGTACCTCATCGACGCGGACGGCAACGTCCGGCACATCCAGCAGGGCGAGGGCGGTTACCAGACCACCGAGGCCCTCGTGCGGCAGCTGCTCCAACAGGCCCATCCGGGAGTTGCCCTGCCGCAGCCCGTGGAGGGGAAGGATTCGGCGCCCGCTCCCGGCAGCACGACCCCGGAGACGTTCCTCGGGATTTCGAAGCAGACCAATTACGCGGGATCGCAGCCGTACAAGTCCGGGGCCGGGAGCTTCTCGTATCCCGCGGCGCAGCGGCCCGATTCCTTCGCCCTCGCGGGCCCTTGGACCGTGGACTCCCAGCGGATCGTTGCGTCTGCCGGGGGAAGCACACCGTCCCGAGTGCGCCTGAACTACCACGCACACCAGGTCCAAGCCGTCCTGGGCGGCACCGGAACGCTCAGGGTCCAAGGGCCCGACGGCGTCAAGACGGTCACCGTGGCCGGAACCCCGCGCTCGTACGTCCTCGTCGACGGGACCTCCAGCAAGGCCGGAAGCCTCGAGGTGACCGCCAGCCCGGGACTCGAGCTCTACTCGTTCACGTTCGGGTGAGCCCCCCTCACCTCTCCCCCCGGGCGAGGCCTTCGCGGGCCTCCGCGATCGCGAGGGTCAGCTGCCGGACCATGCCGGTCAGGAGGTGAATCTGATCAGGCGTGTACTGGGAGAGGATCGGGAGCATGTGCCGGACCATCGGGTCGAACATCTCCCGGCCGGTCTCCCGCGCGCTCGGGGTCGTCGCGAGCAGCACCTGGCGCCGGTCTTCGGCGCTGTGCTTCCGTTCGAGGTGTCCCGAGGCCTCCAGCCTGTCGAGGACCGCGGTCATCGCGGCAGAGCTGAGGACCAGCCGTTCCCGGAGCTCGCCGGGCGTCGCGACCGTGCCGGCTCGTTCGGCCTCGATGACCGCGTTGATCGCGTGGATGTCGTTCCGTGCGAGGCCGTGCTGGCGCCGTACGACCTCGGAATAGCGCTCAGCCTCGGTCGTGAACTTCTGGAGGAGGAAGAGGAGCTCGAAGCCTGGCGACGAGCGCAGCGCGTCACGGTTCTCAGGGTCGGGTAGCGGCTCGTCTGGCACGCCGAACATTCTAGGGCCGCCCTTTCGGCAGGGAACGGAAGGCATCGAGTGCCTCCTCGCGCGACTCCTTGAGGTCGACGCACGCTTCCGGGTAGTCGGGGCTGCCCAGCTCGGGGATCCAGCGGCGGGTGTACTCGCCATCCGGATCGTGCGCCTTCTCCTGGGTGAGCGGATTGAAGATGCGGAAGAAGGGCGACGCGTCTGCCCCGCACCCCGCGGCCCACTGCCAGTTGAACGGATTGGAGGCGGGGTCGGCGTCGACGAGCGTGTCCCAGAACCACTGCTCGCCGAGCCTCCAGTCGATGCCGAGGTTCTTCACGAGCAGGCTCGCCGAGACCATCCGGACCCGGTTGTGCATCCATCCCGTCGACCACAGCTCGCGTTGGCCTGCGTCTACGAGGGGGAAGCCGGTCCTGCCGCAGCGCCAGCGCTCCAGAAGCTCGGCCTGGTCGCCGCCGTCCTCCGACGACCACCACGGGTAGGCGTCGAACTCCCGCCGGAGATTGACGGCGGCAAGATCGGGATGGTGGTAGAGCTGGTGCCAGGCGAACTCGCGCCAACCCAGCTCCGACGCGAAGGCGGCGCTGCCCCCAGGAGCCTCGCGCCGCCGTCGTCCGATCGCGTCCCACACTTCGAAGGGACTCACGTGGCCCCAGCGCAGATACGGCGAGAGGCGGCTCGTTCCAGGCCGGCCCGGTCGCTCGCGGTCCTCGGAGTAGTCGGCCAGGGAGTCGTCGGCGAACTCCTCGAGCAGCCTGAGCGCGGTCCCGGGGCCGGGGGCCCAGGCCTCGGCCAGGGGCGCCGACCAGTCAGGGTCTCCGGGGAGAAGGCCCCACTGCTCGAGGCCGTCTCCCCGGGGCACCCTCTCCGGCACCTGCTGCGGCTCCGGAGCGGGCAGCGGGTGGCGGAAGTCGTGCGAGCTGAGCTCCTTCCAGAAGGGCGTGAAGACCTTGTAGGGGCCGCCTTGGCGGTTGGTGAGCTCCCATGGCTCGTGCAGAAGCGATGCCTGGAAGCTCTCCGCCCGCAGCCCCGACGATCGCGCGATCTGCTTCACCGCCGCGTCGGCGCGCCGCTCGCCTCCGCCGTAGCGGCGGTTCCAGAACAGGGAACCGGCGCCGGCCTCAGCCGCGGCCGCGGGCACTACGGCGGCCGCGGGGCCACGCCGCAGAACGAGCGGCACGCCGATGCTCTCGAGTGCCCGGCGGAGCTCCGCGAGGGCGTGGTGGAGCCACCATCGGGCAGCACCGCCGAGCGGCCGGATCCCCGGCGACTCCTCGTCGAGCACGTAGAGCGCAAACGTCGGCCCCGCCTCCATCGCGGCGCGGAGGGCCGGATGATCCGTGATGCGGAGGTCGTCGCGGAACCAGACGATGGAGGGGGAGGGAGCTGGCGCGGTCCGACTCATAGGCCCAGCCAGACGCCGATGAGGATGAGGGTCACGAGGAATCCTGTCACGTAGTTGAGCCAGAGGAAGCGCCGCCAACCCGCCCGGGCGCGTCCCGACGCGGCATCGCTCACCGTGACGAACGGGGCCACGTTCGCCGCGTAGGGGAGCGCGAGCAGGCCGGCCCACTTGCCCGGCCCCTCAGCGCCGAGCAGCAGCAGCCCGCTCGCGGCAAGGTAGCAGACCACGGCGAAGCGAACCGTGGCGCGCGCTCCGAACAGAGTCGCGATCGAGGCGATGCTGGCCTCGCGGTCCGGAACGATATCCTGCACCGCCCCGAACGCATGACTGGCGACGCCCCAGGCGAAGAAGGCGCCCAGGGCGGCCAGGACACCGGGCGAGGGACGGGCGCCCGCGAGGACGAGGCCGTACACGGCGGGAGAGACGAAGTGGGTGCTGGACGTGAGCGAATCCAGGACGGGCCGCTCCTTGAACCGCAGCACGGGCACGCTGTAGGCCGCCACCGCGAAGAGGGAGACGGCGAGCACGGCCCAGCTGCCCGGAGACCCGCCGAGCGCCAGCAGGGCAACGAACGGCGCGCACAGACCCCATGCGGCCCAGAGCGTGGCGCGGTGCAGCGACGGATCGAGGACTCCGCCCTCGACCCCGCCCTTGCGCGGATTCCGGAGGTCGGATTCGTAGTCGAAGACGTCATTCGTTCCGTACATGGCCGCGTTGTACGGCACCAGGAAGAACAGGGTCCCCACCACGAAGCGCCAGTCGAGGCTCCGGCCCGAGAGGAGATAGGCGGCCGCGAACGGATACGCCGTGTTGACCCATGAAAGCGGCCGCGACGAGACGACGATGGCGGAGACGAGGTTGCGGGGCGCGGGCAAGGCGAGCGTCATGTGTCCCCCTTTGCGGTGGACGGGGCTGGGTTGAGGCGGCGCCACAGTGCGGGGAGAACGACGGCGGCGGCAAGCGGGTAGGCGAAGTCCTCGATGGGCGCGAGGCCCACAAAGACCCCGCTGAGCGCGTCCGGTCTGTAGCCGAAGAGGCCGAGGGCGATCATGACGCTGTCGAACGCGGCCGTCAGGGCCATGAGAACGGCTCCGCCGGCGAGCACGGGACGCCAGAAGGGGAGCCCAGGCCAATCGCGCTGGCGGAGACGGGCGGTGGAGACCGCTGCGAGCACGAGGCAGGCGAGCACGAGGAAGACGACGTCGATGAGCGCGTAGGTCACGGCTGCCGCCTCCCCGAAGGCGCCGCGCCCTTGGCCTGCCCCGACGGTGCCCGCGCGCCAGACTTCCCACGCGCCGTCGTCCGCCCGAGGAGGCGCTCCGCGGCCGTGAACAGCAGCATCGTCGTGTAGCAGAAGAAGGCGAGGAAGACGGGCTCCTCGAGGGGGAGCCCGGGCGCGAGCATGACCCCCGTCGCGAGCGGCGACGATCCGTGCTCGAAGACTCCGGCACCGATGCCGGCGGCGTCCCACGCGAGGAAGAAGACGACGCCGGCCGCGAGGACGAGGGCGGCTGCCCGCGGAGCGCGCCAGAAGAAGAGGCGGAACCGGTGGTCGAGGGCGGAGAGGCACGCGGCCCCGGCGAGCAGGCAGCTCAGGTAGGCCACGGCACCTCCACGGGCTGGGGCTCCGGCACCCGGGAGGCCGAGGTCCGGGACTCGCGCGGTGTGGCCGGTCCGGGCAGCCGCTCCCCCCGCACCCGCTTCAGGACGAGCTCGGCGCTGATGAGGCACATGGGCACCCCGATCCCGGGCCGCACCGAGGCGCCGGCGTAGAGCAGTCCCGAGACCGTGGCGCTCGCGTTGGCGGGGCGGAACATCGCGCTCTGGCCGAGCGTGTGTGCGAGGCCGAGCGCGCCCCCGCGCCACGCGTTGACGTCGGCAGCGAAGTCTCCCGGCCCGATCGTGCGCCGGACGACGATCCGTCGGGCGAGGTCGGGAATGCCGCCCCACTCGGACACCTGCCGGACGGCGGCGTCCGCGACGGCCTCCACGACGGGCGAGCCCGAGCCGTCCAGACCCCCGCGCCCCCACTCGGGCCTCGCGGGCGAGGGCACAAGGATGAAGAGGTTCTCGTCGCCCGGGGGCGCCACGGCCGGATCCGTGGCGCTCGACCGGGACACATAGAGCGAGGTGGGGTTCGGGAGCGGCAGCCCGGCGGCGATGCGCCCGAAGTTGTCCCGCCAGTCCCGCGCGAAGAACAGGTTGTGGTGGGCGAGCTCGGGGAGCCGCCCTCGGACGCCCAGGCACGCGAGGACAGCGCCCGGTCCCGGGTCACGCCGCGACCACGCGCCCTCGGGGTGGGAGCGGAGGGGCGCCGGGAGGAGCTCCGTCTCGAGGTGGTGGAGGTCGGCCGCCCCGACGACGATGTCTGCCCCCAGACGGTGCTCGCGGCCGTCGTCGTCCGTCCACACGACGCCCTCGACGCGGGCGCCGCCCGGTGCCTCCCCCGTGACGATGCGCTGAACGCGGGCGCCCAGCCGCACGTCCGCTCCCGCCTGACGCGCCAGCCGCTCCATCGCGTCCACGAGTGCCGCGAAGCCCCCCTGCGGATACAGGACGCCCTGCGCGAGGTCGAGGTGGCTCATGAGCTGGTACAGCGCGGGCGCACGGAAGGGCGAGGTGCCGAGGAAGACCGCCGGATAGCCGAGGAGCTGCCGCTCTCGCGGGTCCCGGAAGCGGCGTGCGATGCGGCGGTCGAGGGTTTGGGTGAGGAGCCCAGCGAGCCGGGGAAGCCGGCGCAGGACGTCGGGGCTCGCGAGGCCGCGGAACGACGAGAAATCGTCGTAGAGGAACCGGTCGACGGCGACGTGGTAGGCGTCCCCCGCCTCGTCGAGGTACCGCGCGAGCGCGGCTCCCGAGCCTGGATCCAGAGACTCGAACAGCGCGACGGCGCCCTCGCGGCTCGCGGGAACGTCTACCGCGCGGGCCTCCCCCTCGAAGAACGTCCGATACCCCGGATCCAGTCGCACCAAGTCGAGTTCGGCCGCGGCGCTCGTGCCCATGAGCCGGAACCAGTGGTCGATGACCTCGGGCATGAGATACCAGGACGGGCCGGTATCGAAGCGGAAGCCGCCGGCCTCCCAGCGTCCCGCCCTTCCCCCGAGGGAGCCCTGCTGCTCGAGCAGGTGGACGGCATGCCCATCACGGGCGAGGAGGGCGGCCGCCGCAAGCCCCGCGATGCCCCCGCCGATGACGACGACGCTGCGCGGCTTCCGCGGCCGGGACGCCGGCACTCTTCCGACGCTCTGACGACCGGCACCGCGAAGATCGGCACCGCGCCTCATGCCGCCCTCCCGGGGCCGAAGCCGAGGAGCACCGCGGCGGCGAGGCGTGCCTTGGTGATTGCGGGAACGCTCACCCGCGTGCTCGGGAGGAGCTCGGCGGGACACGCCTCGATGCGGTCGGCGAGTTCCGAGAACACGGCGTGGGCGAGCGCGACGGCCCGCCGGGAGGAGTCGGGGAGAAGTCGCAGGCCCGGGAGGGCAGCGTCGAGATCGGCCCTCAGGTCGGCGACGAGGTCCGCCTTCTGCCGTTCGTGCAGATGGCCCGGGTCGACGCCGGGGAAGTACTGGCGCCCGAGCAGGGCGGCGTCCTGCCCGAGGTCCCGCAGGAAGTTGACCTTCTGGAACGCAGCACCCAGGCGACGCGCCGACTCCGCCATCGTCGACCGTTCGCCGGCAGTCGCCGTCGTGCCGCACAGGAAGACGCGGAGGCACATGAGCCCCACGACCTCGGCCGAGCCATAGATGTACTCGCCCAGGGATTCGCCCGAGTGGGTGTGGGGATCGCAGTCACGCCGCATCGACGCGAAGAACGGCGTGATCAGATCCCTGCCGATGCCCGCGCGTCTGGCCGTCTGGACGAAGGCATGGACCACGAGGTTGGTGCTGTAGCCGAGCGGGAGCGCGGCGTAGGTCTCCCCCTCGAGGATGTCGAGCTGCTCGAGCACGGCCGGGATAGCGAGCCCTGCCCCAGTGGCCGCGCCGTCGACCACCTCGTCGGCGAGGCGGACGAGCGCGTAGATGTTCTCGATCTCGGGGCGGAGGTCCGGGTCGAGCAGCCTGCACGCGAGCCCGAAGGAGCTCGAGTACCGGCGGATGACGACGGCGGAGCTGGCCGTCGCGGCGGCCGTGTAGCGGCTCAGGGGGGAAGCCGCTACACGGCCTGCTCTGGGGCGCCCCGCCGTGGGGCGGCCCGCGGTGTGGTGGGCTTCGGCGGCGAAGGACATCAGCTCTCCCGGTGGAGGACGTGGTTGCAGATGCGGGTGAGCTCCGAGCGGAGTGCGGGGGGCAGCTCGGCCCTGCGTGCTTCGTCGAGCGCCTCGGTGACGAGAGCGTGGGCGAGGTTGAGCGCGTGGCCGCGCGCCCCGGCCTTGTCGAGGATCTCCCGGAGGCGGGTGGGCTCGTGCCCGTCTCCGCCCCCGAACTCTTGGGCAAGGTGCCGCGCCACCAGCGGATTCTCCCGCGCGAACGCGGTCAGCACGGTGAGCTTTCCCTCCCGGAGGTCCGACGTCGTCGGCTTGCCCGTCTGCCGTTCGTCGCCAAACGTTCCCAGGACGTCGTCGATGACTTGATAGGCCACCCCGATGAGGGTCCCGACGCGCCCGACGGCGTCCACCACCCCGGGCGCGGCGCCCGCCAGGATCGCTCCCGCGCGGAGCGGCGCCTCGAAGGAGTAGACGGCGGTCTTCAGACGCTCCATCTCGAGCACGTCGTCGACGCTCCCGCCCGCGCCAGCCGACATGCCGGCCCCGTGCGACAGGAGGACGTCCGCGAGCTCGCCGGCCGCGGCGTCGGCAATCGCCCGATGGAACAGTGCGGCGAGGCGATCGCGCACGGCGGGCATCGGCGTCGCCCCTTCGAGCATCCGGAATGACCCGGTGAGGAGGAGGTCTCCGGCGATGATCGCGACGGACGCGCCGAGGTGGCCGGCTTCCGGAGGCGTCAATCCCCGGCTGAGGCCGTCTTCGCGGTAGATGCCGGCGACGTTGGGGCGCCCTCGCCGCACGAAGTCGCGGTCGATGACGTCGTCGTGCAGGAGCAGCGCGGCGTGCAGGAGCTCGAAGGCGGCCCCCACGGCGGCGCACGCTCCACCGGATTCGCCCTCGAACGACGTGTAGGCGAGGCACGCCAGCTGAGGCCGCACCCGCTTGCCGCCCTCGAGCGATCGAACGAGATGGTCCCAGAGGTCACGGGCCCGGCCGAGCGGGGCCGCTGCCCGCTGCGACGCGCAGAACTCGGCGAGGAGCTCTTCGACCCGGGGACCCACTCTGGTCCATGAGACTGCCTCTTCGACGGCACTCGCTTCGCGGGGCGTCGCAGCTGTCTGGGTGGCCGTTCCGCTCATGGTCGCCTCCTCGGTCAAGACCGTTTGGCCTGGGTCCTGCACTCAGGCCTTGATGTCTCGATCTTCGAGAAATATGATTATCGAGAAATCTCGGCCTGTCTAGAGGGGGACGGCATGAACACCCAAGAATCCGCGGCACGCCCCGCGCTGCCCGCGGCCGTCCTGACCGCCGCCTCGGCGGGCGCCGCCCTGGTGCTCGCCGCGTTCGGCAGCGGAGCGTTCGGCGGAACTCCCGTCAACAGCGCCGCGGGCGGCTACTTCTCCAGCACCGCAACCCCCGTTGCGCCCGGCGTGCCCGCGTTCTCGATCTGGAGTGTCATCTACGCAGGCCTCCTCGCCTACGGCGTGTGGCAGCTCCTACCCGGCGCCCGGGCGAGCAGACGCCAGGCCGCCATCCGCCCGTGGGCTGCCGCGTCCATGCTCCTCAACGCGGCGTGGCTGTGGGCAGTCCAGCTCGGTTCCGTCCCGGCCAGCCTCGCTGTCATGGCGGCTCTCCTGGCGGTCCTCTGCCGGATCTTCCAGCTCTCGACGGCGCACGCCCCCGGATCGAGAACCGAGGCGATCCTGAGCGACGGGACGTTCGGCCTGTACCTCGGCTGGATCTGCGTCGCGACGATCGCGAACGTGGCGGCGCTCCTTGCCTGGGCCGGTCTGGCCCTCCCCGCCGAGCCGACGTCCGTCGTCGTCCTCTGCGTCGGGGCCCTCGTCGGGATCTCGCTGGCCTTCCGGCGGACGTGGGCGCCGCTCCTGTCGATCGCGTGGGGCCTCGCGTGGATCGCTGTCGCGCGGACGAGCGGGCCGCTGGTCCTCCCCACCACCGCACTCACGGCCGCGAGCGCGGCAGCTGCCGTGCTCGCGGCAGGCATCCTGCTTGCCGGACCACGCACCCTGAGCGGGATCCGGCGCCACCTTCCTCAGACGACAGCACGCGGACCCAAGGCTGCACGCGGGAGCAGGACGGAGCACGCATGAGCCGCCTCATAGCCGTCACGGGCGCTACCGGCTACATCGGCGGCCGGCTCGTCCCGCGCCTCCTCGACGCGGGCCACCAGGTCCGCGTCCTCGCGCGCAATCCCAGGAAGCTGCGCGACGTCCCCTGGCGCGACGACGTCGACGTCGTCCCCGGGAGCCTCGAGGACGCCGGCGCCGTCGAGGCACTGTGCGAGGGGGCCGACGTCGTCTACTACCTCGTCCACTCGATGGGCGCCCAAGCCGGTGGCAACTTCGCGCGGACGGAACGCGCGGGGGCAGAAGCGCTCGCGCGCGCCGCGGCACGGGCCGGCGTCTCCCGCCTCGTGTATCTGAGCGGCCTCAACCCGGGCGAGCGGCTGAGCCGGCACCTCCAGTCCCGGTCCGCGGTGGGGCGCATCCTTCTGGAGTCCGGTGTCCCGACCGTCGTCCTGCAGGCCGGGCTCGTGATCGGCTCCGGCTCTGCGAGCTTCGAGATGGTCCGGCACCTCACCGACGTCCTTCCCGTCATGCCCGCGCCGCGCTGGGTGCTCAACCGCGTCCAGCCCATCGCTGTCCGGGACGCGCTGTACTACCTCGAGAAGGCTGCCGAACTGCCGGACGAGGTGAACCGCACCTTCGACATCGGGGGCCCGGACGTGCTCACGTATGCGGACATGATGCGCGGCTACGCGCGGGTCGCCGGCATGCGGCCGCCGCTCATTCTGCCGCTGCCCGTCCTCACTCCGTGGCTCGCCGCCCAGTGGGTGAACCTTGTGACCCCGATCCCCCGGGCCCTCGCGATTCCGCTGGTCGAGTCGCTGCAGAACGACTGTGTCGTGCAGGACGCCAGCATCGGCGAGCACATCCCGGAACCCGAGGGCGGCCTGACTGGCTACAGCCGGGCTGTCGAGCTCGCCCTCGCCAAGATCAAGCGGGGCGACGTCGAGACGACGTGGGCCAGCTCGACGGCGGTGGCGGCGCCTTCGGACCCCCTGCCGAGCGATCCCGAGTGGGCGGGCAGCCGGGTCTTCAGGGACACGCGGACGCACTACACATCTGCCTCGCCGGAACGCCTTTGGGAGGTCATCGAGAGCATCGGCGGGGAGAACGGCTGGTACTCGTTCCCCCTCGCGTGGGCGGTGCGGGGCTGGATGGACAAGCTCGCGGGCGGCGTGGGGCTCCGCCGCGGCCGGCGCGATCCGCGGCGGCTGCAGCTCGGGGACGCCCTCGACTGGTGGCGAGTCGAAGCCCTGGAGCGCGGGCGCCTGCTCCGCCTCCGCGCCGAGATGCGGGTCCCAGGGCGCGCGTGGCTCGAGCTGACGGTATCGCCGCGCGGCTCGGGGAGCCTGTACTTCCAGCGCGCAGTCTTCCTGCCCAAGGGGCTCGCGGGGCGGCTCTACTGGGCCTCGATCGTCCCGTTCCACGACATCGTGTTCAAAGGCATGGCCGAGCGGATCACCGCGGCGGCCGAGGCCGCATCCGAAACGGCCCCCGCAGCAACGACCGAAGGGAGGGCTGTCACATGACGTTCGACGACACGCTCGTGCAGCTCGTGGACGACGAAGGCACCCCCCTCGGGACCGCCCCCAAGGCCACGGTCCACTCGACGGACACGCCGCTCCACCTCGCGTTCTCCTGCCACGTGGAGGACGACGGGGGCCGCGTGCTCGTCACCCGGCGCGCACTGACCAAGGCCACCTGGCCCGGGGTCTGGACGAACTCGTTCTGCGGCCATCCGGCTCCCGGCGAACCGATCGAGGACGCCGTGCGGCGCAGGGCGCTCGAGGAACTGGGCCTCGAGCTCGACGAGCTCACGCCGATCCTCCCAGGCTTCCGGTACCGCGCGACCGATGCGTCCGGCGTCGTCGAGAACGAGATCTGCCCTGTGTTCCGCGCCCATGCCCTCGGCGAGCCCGCGCCGTCGTCCGTCGAGGTGTGCGAGTGGCAGTGGACGACGCCGGACCGGCTCCGCACCGCCGTCGTCGCCGCCCCCTACGCGTTCAGTCCGTGGCTGCGCCTGCAGCTCCAGCAACTCGAGCTGGCCTCGCTGTGAGCACGCCCTCGGGCGGCCGACGGCGGTGGGCCGGGCTGGTCGTCATCAGCCTCGCCGCGGAGATCGTGGGCGTCGCCGGCCTCGGCGCAGTGATTGCGCCGGACACCCCGTGGGGCGCACTCGTGCCGTTCCTGTTCGTGTATGGCTTCGGGGTCGGGCTCGCCACCGCACAGCTCACCGGTGTGATCCTGACGGACGTGCCCGTCGCGGCGAGCGGTCAGGCGTCCGGAACGCAGAGCACGTCGCGGCAGATCGGCTCGGCGCTCGGCATCGCCGTGCTCGGGACGGTGCTGTTCTCCTCGGCGTCAGGCATCCTGGGCGGCGCCCTCGACGATCGGGGCCTGCCCGTGACCCAGCGCGACGGGATGGTGGCCGCCGTCGTCGACAGCTCGGGTGCCGCGATCTCCCAGCTCGCCGCGTCCCCTGCGACTGCTCCCGTGGCCGACGACGCCAAGGCCGCCTTCTCGGATGGGACGCGCTACGCAGCGTGGTCGGCGGCCGGCTTCCTCGTCGTCGGCCTCTTCGCGACCCTGTCCCTCGGCGACCCTAGGCGGCCGCGGCGGTCGGAAGCTCACCAGCTTCTCCCCGCGGCCCCCGGCGTGGCCGGGGATAGCGGCGGCGCGTCGCTCCGCCGTCGGCCTTAATCAAGGTGAGACCCCAACACGGCCGGACCGCCGCTGCGGGAAGCCGAAGCGGTCAAGGTCCTGGGCGGCGCGGACGACGGCGGTGCCCGCCCGCCGCTGAGCCTGCAGTTCCAGCTCGGTCACCTCGGGGTACCGGGACGAGAAATGGGTCAGGACCAAGTTCCTCGCCCCTGATCTCCCGGCAAGCTCGCCCGCCTGCCCGGCCGTGAGGTGCCGGTACTGCTCGGCGAGCGCGCCGTCGTCGTCGCTGAACGTTGATTCGGCGACGAGGAGGTCCGCGTCGTCCGCGAGCTGCTCTGCGCCCTCGCACGGCGCCGTGTCCATGACGAACGCGAAGCTCTGCCCGCGCCGCGCGACGCTCACGTCCTCGAGCCGCACTCCGCCGAGCCGCCCCTCGCGCTGGAGCCGGCCTACGTCGGGTCCGCGGATGCCCGCGGCCGCGAGCCGTTCGGGGAGGAGCGAGCGGCCGTCCGGCTCGGACAGCCGGTAGCCGTACGTCTCGATGCGATGCCTGAGCGGCTGGACCTCGAGCCCGGGCGCGATGACTCCGCCGGCGCCGTGCGGGAGCAGGCGCAGGTCGACGCCGGGCGACGAGATGGCCACGAGAGCGCGCACCATCGCGTCTCCTTCGGCGGGGTAGTGCACGGAGACGGGGTGCTCGACGCGGTCGAGCGCCATGCGCGAGAGCACTCCGGGGAGCCCGTAGCAGTGGTCTCCGTGGACATGGGTGAGGCAGATGCGGGTCACGTCGGTCGCGGCGACACCCGCGTGGATCATCTGCCGTTGCGTGCCCTCGCCGGGGTCGAACAGGAGGCCCTCGCCGTCCCAGCGCAGAAGGTAGCCGTTGTGGTTGCGGGTCCGGGTCGGGACTTGGGATGCCGTGCCGAGGACCACGAGTTCGCGCATGATGCCCACAGTAGGCGGACTCGCCCCCCAGCCCCCATCCCGTTTCGGGTACAGCTAATCCCCCTCAATCCCATCTCGGGAACAGATAGTCTCCCCCCTATCCCCTTCGGGTACAGATAATCCAGCCTCCCGCCAGGCATCCGTACCCGAAACGCTCAGGAGAGGAATTAGCCGTACCCGAAAGCGAATCTGGGTGGGTTAGCTGTACCCGAAACGGATGGGGGGCGGGCGGTGGTCAGGCTCGACGGCGATCGGGGCCGACGGCGGTGAGGCCCCTTGCGGCCGCGCGGACGACGGCGCGGGTCACCTCCGCGAGGCCCGGCGAGTCGAGCGTCCACACCTGCCAATACAGCCGCAGCTCCTCTGCCCACGCTGGATCGAGCTCGACGAGGGATCCCTCGGGGTCCTGCTGGTCGGGGACCATGCCCCAGCCCAGGCCCGCTTGTACCGATTCGACGTACTGCACCGAGTCCGGGATGAAGTGCTGCGGAGGCGCGGCGTCCGGCGCCACCCGCGCGAGGAGGGCAAGCTGATGGCTGTCCTTCCGGTCGTACTGCATGACAGGCGCGACGGCGAGCGCGGTCATCGTGGGACCCGACGGGAACCAACTGTCCATGAACTCCCGTGATGCCTTCGCCCGGTAGACCATCGACCCGAGCGGGCGCACGGCGCACCCTTGGACCGGTCGGGGATCCGCCGTGACCGCCGCGACGGCGTCGCCCGAACGCAGGAGGTCCGCCGTCGCGTGCTCGTCGTCCCGGAGCAGTTCGAGCGCAACCCGTCCGCCGTGGGCAATCTCGCGGATGGCCGCTGGGAGCCAGGTCGCGATGGAATCCGCGTTCGCCACGATCGGGACCCGCAGCCGCTGGATGCCAAGGCGATGGCCGCCGTCGTCCTCGTCGCTCGGCTCCCGCCCGCGCAGGGCAAGGACCGCCTCGTCGGCCAGCAGGAGAAGCTGGCGTGCCGAACGCAGGAGCTGCTCCCCCGCGGGAGTGGGCCGAACCGGCTTGAGCCGCCGTACGAGGACGCTCCCCACGGACCGCTCGAGGGACTTGATGCGCTGGCTCACGGCCGAGGGCGTGAGCCGGAGCTCCCCGGCCGCCGCCTCGAAGGTCTCGTTGTCGACGACGGCGATCAGCGCTCGGAGCTGGTCGAGTTCCATGAAGAGATTCTAATGCTGATGCAAAAATAGTAAATTGATCTTCATCCCGGGCGGACGTACCGTCGAAGCGTGACCCCCTTCCTGACCGGCCTCGGAGCGAGCCTCGGCCTCATCGTGGCAATCGGCGCCCAGAACGCCTTCGTGCTGCGCCAGGGGATCAAGCGGGAGGGCGTGCTTCCGGTGGTCCTCGTGTGCCTGGTGAGCGACGCGATCCTGATCTTTGCCGGAGTCGCAGGCATCGGCGCGCTCGTCCAGGGCGCGCCGATCCTGCTCGCGGTCGTCCGGTGGGTGGGTGCCGCGTTTCTCGTCGCGTACGGCGTGTTCGCCGCCAAGCGTGCACTGCGTCCCGGAATTCTCGAAGCGGCCCCTGCCAGAAGCGGGATGACGGCTTGGTCAGCCGTGCTGACGGCGGCCGGGATCACCTGGCTCAACCCGCACGTCTATCTCGACACGCTCGTGCTGCTCGGCTCCCTCGCCAACGCCCAGGGCGACGCGGGCAAGTGGCTCTTCGGGCTGGGCGCGGCAACCGGAAGTGCGCTCTGGTTCCCGCTCATCGGATTCGGCGCGAGAGGCCTGCGCGGCTTCTTCGCCCGGCCCGCGTCGTGGCGGATTCTCGACGGCTCCGTCGCCGCCCTCATGCTCAGCCTCGCGGCAGTCCTCGCGAGCGGCAGCTAGCTCTTCGACATGGCGGCGGCCGGACAGTTCGATCCGACGGCGCTCATCACGGAGCACGAGCCCATGAGCTCGGCGATCGAGGAGATCGAGGCGTCCGAGGCGTCCGACCGTCGCGAACCTGGGTCGGTCAAGGTCGAGCTGGCGGACGTCGGAAGCTAGACCGCGGGCTCGAAGGCGGGGGCGCTCAGCCGGTACGCGGGGAGGGTCCAGAGGCGGCGTGCTGCGAAGTCCTCGACGAGTTCGGCGAGACCGACGGTGAGACCCAAGGTGGGGTCCGGCGCAACGAGGAACGGCGTGATCCCTGCGTCTGCGAGCGCGTCCTCGGCTGCCTCCCGGTAGGTCACGCCGAGGCGCGGATCGTAGATCGGGAGCTCATTGTCCAGCCAGACGACGCGGTCGAGCCCGCGGCGCGCTGCGAAGTCGAGGACGGCGTCGATCTTCCACCAACCGGTCTCGACACCCTCGGGGGGCAGGAAGCTCGCTCGGGGAAGCAGGCCGATCACCCTCGCCTGCTCTCGGCTGCTCGGCCTCCAGAAGAGCGCCCGCTCGTCGGCGACGGCGCTCATCCTCCACAGGGCCGCGGCCCCGCCTCCGCGTGAGGCGCCAAGCCGTCGGGCGTCGGCCACCAGCGCAAGCCCACTCATCCTCAGGTCCCCTCCTCCAGCACGAGACGGTCCGCGCAACCGCCCGTGCCGGGGGCCCACCCCAGCATGGCCTGTCCTTCGCGCGTAGGATCCCATCATTGGACACGTCTATTACGCCTGTAAAGAGCGAAAATATGTGCGAAGGGCCATCCGGTCTTCAGAATCCGGGACGCAGCGGGCACGATTAGCCCCCACGAGCGCGCAGGACGGCCCGGACGCCGACAGGAGGGGGCCTGGGCGCCGAGCTGCAGGCCTAGGAGGCCTTCTCGACGCCCGCCTCTTCCTGCGCCTCGAGCTGGGCGGCGAGCGCCTGCAGGGCAGGGAGGGCCTGGTCGATTGCGCGCCGGCTCTCGGGGCTGAGCCCCTCGAGCGCCCGGCGGATGCGGCGCTCGTTGGCCCGCTTCCAGGCAAGCAGCCGCTCCTCGCCCTCGGCTGTCAGGCTCAGGACGACGGCGCGCCGGTCACTTTCGTGGGCACGGCGCTCGAGGAGGCCGGAGGTGAACATCTGCTGGACGAGATTGCTGACCGTGTTCCGCGCGAGGTGCTGTCGCGTGGCCAGTTCGCTCACGCCGAGACCGGGCTCCTCGGCGAGTCGCTGCAGCAGCTCGACCTGGGCCATCGGGAGGGACTCCCACGGGAGCTCCTCGCGGACGCTCGCCCTGAGGGTCCTGCGCAGGCGCGTGATGACGTCGGTCAGAGACCACGCGTCCCCTCCGCCACCGGCTCCTGAAGTCATTCCCCCAGCGTAGACGAGGCCACCCCCGCCGAGACCAGTTCTGTTACGGAACATCCTTGCTCTCAGGTTTCACTGATTCAGGCTCGGTACCATTCCCGGCATGGCCTCTCGTGGGAAACCGTTGATCGATACGACCACTGCATTGGGGAAGGTACTCGCCTTCTTCAGCATCAGTGCTGTCTGCGGCATCCTGGTGGCCGGCCTCATGTCGCCTGCCGTTGCCCTCACCACAGCCGCTGCGAACGGCTCCGTGCAGTTCTTCAACGGCCTTCCGAGCGACCTGACCGTGAGTCCTCCATCGCAGTCGACAAGGATCCTCGCTGCGGACGGCTCGACCATCGCCACCCTGTTCACCGAGAACAGGACGGACGTGCCGCTGAGCCAGATGTCGATGAACATGCGCAACGCGATCGTCGCCATCGAGGACTACCGCTT
>NZ_DAIUJO010000056.1:0-24973 GCF_036848755.1 Sinomonas sp.
GCCGCCGTCTTCTTTGCGGTAGTTCCACGGACGCTGCGCCGGCTGGACTTCGCCTTCGAAGACCCAGTAGCCGAATTCCCCCCGGATCGACAGGATCCGGCCGAAGAATCCCTCGTCAACCAGGCGCCGCAGCTTGACGAGGCCCGGCAGGTAGAGCTTGTCGTGGACGACCCCTGCGGTGACCCCACTCTCTCGACCAATCCGGGCGAGTTCGATTGCTTCGTCGAGGGTTTCCGCCGTCGGCTTCTCGGTGAACACGTGCTTTCCTGCCCGCATGGCCCTGCGGAGCGTCTCAGCCCGCAGGCTCGTCATCGAAGCATCGAAGACGATGTCGACGCTGGGGTCCGCGATGAGGGCATCAAGGTCGGTCGACCACTCCGACACCTTGTGCAGCTCTGCAAGCTCGCGGAGCTTCGTCTCGTTCCGTCCCACCAGGATCGGCTCGATGAGGACGCGTGAGCCGTCCTCGAGAAGCAACCCGCCGGCGTCCCGGATGGGCAGGATGGATCGCAGCAGGTGCTGCCGGTAGCCCATCCGGCCGGTGATGCCGTTCATGGCGATTCGAAGTGTTCTCGTCTGGGTGGCCACTGCCGCCTCCTTGCGTGTGCCCCAACGGATCGGGAGCGTGTCAGGCGCCTGCATCCCGGCGGGAAAGCGCATTCCGTGGTTCAAGTCTGCGACACACCTCCCGGGATTGGCAAGCGCGTTCCCCTCTTCGGTTTCCCGATGCCATAATCTGGGCCAAAGCCTGAAGGGGGAGACCTAATGCCTGCGGTGACTCTCAGCGAGGTGGCACGAGCTGCGGGGGTATCCCCCGCTACCGCGTCCCGCGTCCTCAACGGATCGAGCCGGACGCCGGGGGCGGACATCGCCGAGCGCGTCAAGGCGGCCGCGGCGTCGCTCGGGTACATCCCGAACGCCCAGGCACAGGCTCTGGCGCGTTCGAGCTCCGGCCTCCTCGGTCTGATCGTCCACGACATCGCCGATCCCTACTTCTCATCCATCGCTCGGGGAGTACAGTCCGCCGCCCGGGAGCTCAACAAGATCCTTCTGCTGACCAGCACCGAAGGCACCCCGGCCGAGGAACGCCTTGCCGTCGAGGCCTTCACGTCCCGGCGTGCCGACGCCATCGTCCTGGCAGGCAGCCGCTCGACCCGCCCCGAGGACGAACTGGCCAATTCCGCCCTCCTCCGCGAGGCGCACCGCTATCTGGCCAACGGTGGCCGGCTTGTGCTCGTCGGCCACGACCTCGTCGATCCCTCTCGGACCGAAAAGGGCAGCCCGAGCGATGCAGCGCACCCCTCGGGCGGCAGCGCCCCCGTGCTCGTCGAGATTCCAAACGAGTCGCTGGCTTACGAGCTCGCTCGGACCCTAGGCGGCCAGGGCCATTCCCGGTTCATCATCGTCGCTGGTCCCGAGGGCCTCATGACCTCAGACCTGCGCGTGGCAGGGTTCCAGCAAGGACTTGCCGAGCAGGGGCTCGATCCTGCCGATGTGCTCCGTGCCGCCTTCAACCGGGACGGGGGCTTCGACGCTGGCCTCGAGCTCGAGCACACCGTTCGCCAAGCTAAGGACAGCGGGAACGCGTGCTGCATCTTCGCTGTCAACGACCGGATGGCCATGGGCATCGTGGCCGCGCTCCGCCGCCGCGGTCTCGGAGCACCGGCGGACTACGCCGTGGCCGGCTTCGACGACATCAACACCCTCGAAGACTTCATCCCGGGCTTGACGACGGTTCGCCTGCCGCTCGAGGAAATCGGCCGGAGCGCCGCCGAGGCCGCCTTGACCGGCGCCGATCCCGCACCTGCATCGGGGCGCGTCGTCCTGAGGGAGAGCACCGCCCGGACGGCCTGAGGTCAGACCCGCAAGCTCACGCGCTCAGGAGATCGCTCGTCAGGGCTGGCTCATCTCGTCGCTGGGCACCTTCGGGCCTGCCGAGAACTGAAAGCGAGCCGGCGTCGTCCACCGCATCCCTGCTGCCCGAATCAGTCGACGCAACGCTAGTGCCGTCGTCGTGCCCCGCCTCCCCAGACATCTCGCCCGTTTCCAGGTCCACGACGCCGATGCCCTCGACCGCGACCCGAGCACCGCCCAGCTCTTGCCGTTGCCCTTCCTGAGGGTTGCGGGCAAACTTCGCGGAGCCCCAGGAGAGGTCGTGGCCCACCGAGTCCGCTTCCACCTCGGCGGAATGAAAGATGCGGCCGTCCTTCTCCCATTGCTTGAGCCGCAGCTTCCCCACAACGATCACGCGATGACCCTTCTTGAGGCTCCCGCACATGTTGCTGGCGAGCTGCCTGAAGCCAACGACGGTGAACCAGTTCGTGTGGCCATCGATCCACGCGCTGGCCTCGCGATCGTAGCGTCGCTCGGTGACCGCGAGTCTGAAGTTCGAGACGATGTCGCCGCCGTTGGTCGTGTTGGTCCTCGGGTCCGTCGCAACGAATCCCCGAATCGTGATCATGTCGCTCATCGCCCATCCTTGTCTCATTGGAATCCGGTTCCGCTCTCGCGGTACAACCAGCGTCTGGCATAGGCGGGAGGAGTCCTCGGGGATCGTCTCCAGATGTGGACGACACGCCGTCACGACGTCTGTGGAGATCCATTGAAGGGAGATCCACTGAAGGACGGAGGGGATGGCTGGCCTCGAATGCAGGACACCCCCGGTCCGGAGACCGGGGGTGTCGCGTGCCCGGGAGCCGCGTAGGCGAACGTCCCGAGCCAGTCACAGACGCGCCCCAGGAGGGAGTCGAACCCCCGACCAGAGGATTAGAAGGCCCCTGCTCTATCCGCTGAGCTACTGGGGCGGGCGCAGCGCGCTGCATGCGAGCACAGTCTATCGCGCGGCCGGTGCCCGTTTGAGTGGAGCCAGCCGCGTGAAGAGGCTCCGTGTCTTCCAGTCCCAGAACATCATGTACGCGACGAAGATGACGCTCAGCACGATCGCCACCGCGCGGATGGCAACGAGCGGGATCCAATCGAAGACGTCCAACTGGTCCGTGAGCGCTATGACGGTGAAGAACACGGTCGCGAAGTAGTAGGCCCGCAGATACCACCCCTCGGCCACCCCCGCGAGCGCGAAGAACGCCGCAAGCCACGTGACGTACCAGGGCTGGATGGCGGCCGCTGTGACGACGACGGCGGTCAGGGCGAGCGCCATCCGAAGGACAATCCTGTCGTAACTCCCCCGGAACACGTACCAGAGGGCAACGATCATGCCGAGGCCGCGCCCGATGCCCTTGATGACCTCGCCGACGACGTCCCCGGGGCCGTTCACGTACTGGACGAGAGTCGCTGCTGTGATTGAAAGGAGTCCGAAGGGTGCGTACCAGGTCCAGATGGTGCCGGACGTCGTCATGGCGGGGAGCCACCCGAACCAGAAGCCCGTCAGCGCCCCCTCGAGCGTCAGGATTCCCCCTGAGATGAGCAGCGTCAGGGCCCAGCAAGAGATCTTCCGCCCCCACCCAGCCTGCCGCCCCGCCCAGATGAGGCCGATGAACGGCAGCGCGATGAGGGTGATCGGCTTGATGCCGATCGACAGGGTCACCGTGACGACTCCGAGGACAGGACGCCCGCGCACGGTGGCGAGGAGCCCCAGCAGGACGAGGCCGAGCATGAGGGAGTCGTTGTGGATGCTGGCGACGAAATTGATGACGAACAGCGGGTTCGCGACGGTCAGCCAGAGCGTTCTCGCCGTCTGGAGACCGTAGTGGCGCGCGAGGCCGATAACGGCTACGGCGCAGAGGGCAACCCCGAGGGCTGCGACAATCCTGAACAGCGCGATGGCGATCTCGAGGTTTCCCCCGCTGATCCATACGATGCCCTGCTCGATCCACAGGAACAGCGGCCCGTACGGCGTCGGGGCCTCCGTCCACAGCGAGTCGGGGCCGAGGTTGTGGTAGTTGTTCAGCGCGGAGATTCCGTTGACGTACGGGTTGAGCCCGGCGATCATGAGGCGCCCTTGCCCGATGTACGCATACACGTCCCGGCTGAAGAGCGGGAAGGTCAGCATGAGAGGCGCGCACCATAGGGCCGCTATGCGGCACAGCGCTGCCGGATGAACGAAACTCCAGTCCCCTACCCGTTGGCCCAGGCGCAGCCACGACCGGACGAGGAACAGTCCACCGAATGTGACCAGCACCGTGCATGAGACGACAAGAAACGGGTTGTCGCGGAGGAAGATGAAGAAGGGAACGCGGATGAGCGAGGAGCCGCTCGCCATCCACCCGACGCCGAGCCCTCCGGCCATCATGCACAGCGAAGCGATGAAGCCCTGCCACACGGCCAGGCTTCCCCGGCCGGGGAGCCCTGCGATGGTCCGGGCGCTAGGCGCAGTGCTCGCGCTGCGGCCCGCCGAAGGCTGAGGCATCGGAGTCCCTACTGTTTAATCAAGGAGCCGAGCGGTCCGCCGCGCCTGAGCGCCGCCTCGGGGCGCCAGTTCGGCGCGCCACCCGCTCAGGATGACATCCTCACGATGCTATCAGCAGCAGCCGTCAGAGCTGGCTCGAGGGGCCCGCTGATAGACTGGCGGGCGGCCGCCATGACCGTCTGCGGCCGTCATGACGCCCAGGAGAGCACCATTTCCATCGAGACGCCCCGCCCTGCGAACCTCAGCCCGTGGAACGACCGGCTCCGCCTGCTGAAGCGCCTGCTGTTCTCGCCCCGTGGCCTACTGGTCGGCTACCTCTTGGTGCACCTGGGTTTCCTCGGCTACTTCCTCGTCTTTGTCTTCCAGGGGCAGGCCTTCAGCGACACCAATATCTACCGTGACTGGGCCGCATCCGGGTTCCCCCAGAACGTCCAGCCCTCCCCTTGGGTGTACCCCTTCGCTGGCCTCCTGCCGATCTGGATCTCAGGTCTCTTCGGTCCGGGTCCGTTCCTCCTCGTCTGGGTCATCCTCGTCTCAATCCTCGACGGGGTTGCACTCGGGATCCTGAGCGGTTGGGGCAAGAAGCCGGAAGGCGTCCGGGCGGCGTGGTGGTGGCTCGTGTTCATCGCGCTCCTGGGCAACCTCGGATTCGCGCGTGTTGACGGCGTCACGGCCCCGATCGTGCTCATGGGGCTGAGCCTCGGCGTCGCAAGCCCGTTCGCGGCCACGGCGATCCTGGCCTTTGCAACCTGGATGAAGGTGTGGCCCGCCGCCGCGCTCGTGCCGCTCTTCGCCGTCGTCCGCGACCGCTGGAAGATCGTGGCCGGCGGAGCGGCAGTGACCGCACTCGTAGCCCTCGTCGCCGGGGCCCTCGGCGTGACGTCGCACCTCCTCGACTTCCTGACGACGCAGGGTTCCCGTGGGATGCAGCTCGAAGCGACATTCACGACGCCGTGGCTGTGGATGTCCGTGCTCCATATCGGCGGGGCGCGGATGTACATGAACACGGAAATCAACTCCATGCAGGTCGACGGCCCAGGGAGCACAGTGGCGTCCGCCCTCATGCAGCCGCTGTTCGTGGTCATCGCGCTCGCCGTGGCGGCAGTGATCTTCTGGGCCCTGCACGAGGGCAAGAAGCGCGGTCACGAGGACCGCTCGGAGCTCCTGCTCGCCGGGGCCCTGACGATGGTGTGCGCCTTCATCGTCTTCAACAAGGTCGGCTCACCCCAGTTCATGGTCTGGCTGGGCCCGGTCGTCGCACTGGGCCTCGCCCAGGACCGCCGCCGGTGGCGGGTCCCGGCGATCCTTCTGATCGCGATCGGGGCAGCAACCTACTTCATCTACCCGCTGTTCTATGACGCCCTCAGCCACAACAATCCGTGGATGGCCATGGTGCTCACGCTGCGCAACCTGATGCTGGTCGTGCTCTTCGTGTGGTCGGGCATCCGTCTGGTCCGGCTCGGCCGCCGCGGCGCGCCCGCGGTGGACCAGGAGCTGCGCGCAGGCAGTGGGTCAGGAGCTTCGGGCCGCTAGGTCGTGGCGCCTCACGGCCCGTTCGAAGACGAGCCGACGCGTCTTCGGGTCAAGCAGCACAAGGTACCCGAGGAAGACCAATGCCACGAGGCCCGCGAGGGACTCGGGGGCAAGCGGCGTGTTGACGAAGCTGAAGACGTAGAGCTGGTCCTGCGCCCCGAAGACGACGAAGAAGACCACGGTCAGGTACCAGAGCTTGATCTCCCAGTTGTCCCTGATGCCCGTCACGGCCAGGAACGGGATGAACCACAGCACGTACCAAGGCTGGATGATGGGCCCGAGCACCACGATCGACATGAAGGCCATCCCCAGGCGCCTGACCACCTTCCGGTCGTCGCCTCGGAGGATGAACCAGACCGCCAGCCCGATGCCGACCCACTTGACCACGGTGCGGAACCCGTCAGCAATTGACCCGCCGTCGAGCCCCACAATGGTCGTCAGCGTGTCGACGATACTGCTTGCGAAACCCGAGGGCGTGTACGAGATGAACCCGGGTGTGGGATCGACAATCGCGTTGACCCAACCGAATCCGAGACCGTAGACCGGCGCGCTCGCAGCGAAGATCGCGAGGCTGATGAGCCCCGTCCCGGCCCAGCAGGCCAGACGCCGGAGCCACGTCGCGCCAGGGCCGGCCCAGAGGAGCCCGATGAACGGAAGGACGACGGCGGTGATCGGCTTGATGCCGATCGAGACGGTCGTGAGCACGATCCCCGCGAGCCAATTTCCCCGGGCCGCGTAGTAGACGCCGGCGACCGCGAAGCCGATCATGAGCGCCTCGTTGTGCGCACTCGCGATGCAGCTGATGAGGAAGAGCGGGTTGGCGACCGTCAGCCAGACGGCACGGGCACCGTCCACGCCATGGAGCTCAGCCAGCCGATAGCCGTAGTAGGCGCACAGGGCCACGCCGCCGAGCGCGAGCACGCGGAAGAGCAGCACGGATGAGTCGGGCTGCCCTGCGGTCAGCTGGACTACCCAGCGCTCGAGCCAGAGGAAGTACGGCCCGTACGGAGTCCGCGTGGTGGCCCAGGAAGGGTCGGTGCCCAGCTCGAGCCAGTTGTTGAGTGACGAAATCCCGGTGCTGTAGGGGTTCATTCCCGCCGCCATGAGCCTGCCCTGCCCCACGTACGCGTAGACGTCACGGGAGTAGATCGGCACCGCGACGACAAGCGGGAGCCCCCACAGGGCGATCGCGAGCCCTACTGGTCGGATCGTGCCCGGACCCCAGTAGCGCAAGCGCTGGCCGAGCCGCAGCCACGAACGGGTGAGCAGCATCGCACCCAAGGCCAGGGCGAGGATGCAGCTCGTGACACCCCACGTTTCCGTCCGCAGGGGGATGAGCAGTGGATTTCGGGTGAGCGGGGACACGTCCGCGAAGCGGCCCACGCCGAACGATCCGTAGACCATGAGCAGCGATCCCGCGAAGCCCTGGCCGATGGCCCAATGGGGAGGCTGGTTCACTCCGACCGGGGGAAGGGCCGTCCAGAGCGACTTCAACCACTCGAGAATCCTCCCGAGAAAGCCAAAGCGCATCGTGGACATAGGTCACCCTTCGATCAGAGCCGGGAGAGAGCCCCAGTTTAGCATCGGGCTCTCCCTGAGCGCCGTCGATGAGGCGCTCGGGTACATTGGCAGGGTGTCAAATCATGCTGAACGCATCGTCTGGATCGACTGCGAGATGACCGGGCTCGACATCGCCCGCGACGCCCTCATTGAGGTGGCCGTGCTCGTGACCGACTCGGAGCTCAACGTCCTCGGTGACGGGGTCGACGTCGTCATCCGGCCTTCCGACGAAGCGCTCGCCGGCATGAACGACTTCGTCCGCCAGATGCACACGACGTCCAAGCTGCTTGAGGAGCTCCCGCACGGCCTCACGCTCGAGGCGGCCGAGGCCGAGGTCATGGCGTACATCCGCCAATGGGTCCCGGAGCCCAACAAAGCCCAGCTCGGCGGGAACTCCGTGGGCACCGACCGCATGTTCCTCGCACGGGACATGCCGCGCGTCGTCCAGCACCTCCACTACCGCATCATCGACGTCTCGACCATCAAGGAGCTCGCCCGGCGCTGGTACCCGCGCGCTTACTTCCAGGCCCCGGCGAAGACCGGCGGGCACCGCGCCCTCGGAGACATCCGCGATTCGATCGACGAGCTCCGCTATTACCGGGAGGCCGTGTTCGTGCCCCCACCCGGGCCCGACTCGGCGACTGCCCGAAGCATCGCCGAGCGCATCTCCGAAGGAGCATCGGAAGCGACGGGATCTGAGGACACCACCACTAGCGTGTGACCTGAACCTCACTTCGCGAAAAAGTCATGGGAAGCCCCTCGAAGTGGCGAAAGCATCGATGAACAGCAGGTAGACTAGTTGTCGTTGCCGGCGCGGCAGGCAAGGGACGTTGGTTCTTTTCCTATGCGCTGGTTACGCGTGGTGGGTATAGCTCAGTCGGCAGAGCGTCTGGTTGTGGTCCAGAAGGTCGCGGGTTCGACCCCCGTTACTCACCCTGACAGCGGGCACTGCCCGCGCAAGAGGCCGCACGGTTCACCGTGCGGCCTCTTGCATTGGCCCGCACCCGTCCGGCAGACCAGGAGCCACCTATGACTGTCCACCCCGTGACCATCTGGGGCGAGCCCGTCCTGCACCGGAGGGCGGCGGAAGTGACCGAGTTCGACGACGAACTGCGGGCCCTCATCGATGACATGCACGAGACGAACGACGCCGCAAACGGCGTGGGTCTCGCGGCCCCCCAGATCGGGGTGGGACTTCGGATCTTCGTCTACAAATACAAGAACGACGACGGCGCCCCGCCCCGCGGCGTCGTCGTCAACCCGCGCCTGACCCTCACCAAGGTTCCCGGGACGGCTCCCGACCCCGAGGAGGACGAGGAGGGCTGCCTCTCCTTCCCGGGCGAGTCCTACCCGCTCAAGCGCGCGGACTGGGCGCACGTCGAAGGCTTCGACGGCGACGGCAAGCCCGTGGACTTCATCGCCACGGGGTGGTTCGCGCGCGTCATGCAGCACGAGTACGACCACCTCGACGGCAAGCTCTACATCGACAAGCTCGTCGACAGGTACGCCCGCAAGGCGAAGAAGGCAGCCAAGAAGCATGGCTGGGGCGTCCCCGGCCTGACGTGGATGCCGGGAGTCGACCCCGACCCGTTCGGCCACTGACACCGTGGCCACGCCGGTTCGGAGCCCGAGAGACCGGAAGGCACCAGCACGGGGGTGCTGGTGCCTTCCGTTCGATGGGGTGACTACTGTTCCTTCGTCACCCTTGCCAGATCCTCCTCGGCGGTTCGCAACAGCTCTTCGAGCTGGGCCACCCGCTCGGGGCTCACATCGCCTGTCTCGAGCCTCGCCTTGGCGTGCTCCAGCAGGCGTCGTGCCTGCTTGGCGTTCTCCTTGGCCACGTCGAGTGCGTGTTCGAGGGTGCTCTCGTGCTCAGTCGCTTCCATAGGTGCATCTTGCCCCGGCTCACTGGGTGAATCCAGTGACGTCACCGAGTTGTTGCCAAGAGCTCTTGAGGTGCCCGGCTGGCTGCCTGCGCCGGGAACGACGGCGCGTGGACGCCTGCCATCTCCTCGAGCACCCGCACGACCTGGCAGCTGTAGCCGAACTCGTTGTCGTACCACACGTACAGCACGAGGTTCTTCCCGTTGCTGATGGTCGCGAGCCCGTCGACGATCCCGGCCCGACGCGAACCGACGAAGTCGGTCGAGACGACCTCCGGCGACGCGATGTAGTCGATCTGCTTGCGCAGATCCGAGTGCAGCGAGACGTCACGGAGGTAGGCGTTGACCTCGTCCTTCGTGGTCTCGTGCTCAAGGGTCAGGTTGAGGATCGCCATCGAGACGTCGGGCGTGGGAACGCGGATCGCATTCCCGGTGAGCTTGCCTGCGAGCTCGGGGAGGGCCTTTGCCACTGCCTTCGCCGCGCCGGTCTCCGTGAGCACCATGTTGAGCGCAGCGGAGCGTCCGCGGCGGTCGCCCTTGTGGAAGTTGTCGGTGAGATTCTGGTCGTTGGTGAACGAGTGCACCGTCTCGACGTGCCCATGGACCACGCCGTATCTGTCGTTGACGGCCTTGAGGACCGGCGTGATCGCGTTGGTCGTGCAGGATGCCGCGGTGACGATCCGATCCGTCTCGCTGATGTCCTCGTGGTTGATGCCGTGGACGATGTTGGGCAGACCGCCCTTGCCCGGTGCCGTCAGGAGCACGCGCGCGACGCCCTTGCTCTCGAGGTGCTGGGAGAGGCCGGCCTCGTCGCGCCACCTGCCGGTGTTGTCGACAACGATCGCGTTGTCGATCCCGTACGCGGTGTAGTCGACTGTTGCGGGGTTGTCCGAGTAGATGACCTGGATGAGAGTCCCGTTGGCGAGGATCGTGTTGTTCTCCTCGTCGACAGTGAGGGTGCCTTCAAAGGGTCCGTGGACGGAGTCGCGGCGGAGCAGGCTCGCGCGCTTGACCAGGTCCTTGTCGGAGCCCTTGCGGACGACGATCGCCCGCAGGCGCAGCCCGTGCCCTCCACCTGCGTGCTCGATGAGAATGCGCGCGACCAGGCGGCCGATCCGACCGAAGCCGTAGAGGACGACGTCGGTGCTCGGCCGGGGGTCGGCACCGCGCTGGCCCACGATGGGCGCCAGCTCCTCGCGGAGGAACACCTCTAGCGAGCGGCCCGCACCCTCCGAACGGAACTTCTCGTTGAGGCGCGCGAGGTCGACCGACGCAGCCCCCAGCTGGAGGGAATCGAGCACCCTCAGGATGGGAAGCGTCTCCTCGAGGTCGAGTTCCTCGCTGTCGATCTGCCGCGCCCAGCGGTGGAGCTTGAGCAGGCTGACAACGGACTGGTTGATAAGGCTCCGGCCGTGGACCGAGGTCACCACGTTGTTCTCGCGGTACAGGCGCCCGATCAGGGGGATCATCTCTTCTGCCGCGGCCTCTCGGCCGATCCACGTGTTGAGGTCGGCGTCCATCTTCCGGGCGGTCTCCGTCATGCTCACACAGGTGCCTTTCTCTGCGGTCTTGCGCACTCCATCGTGCGCGGCCGGGGCCTGGTGCCGGCGCCCGACATGAAGAAAGCCGACTGACTGCGATCGCAGAGCCGGCTCCTGAACTTCTACGTTCACTCCAAATTCTACGGGCCGTACCACCGGGGAAGGCCCGGGAAGCCCTGTGAAGTCACTCACAGACTCTCATTTCGGCCCAATGCGAGGACAGGCCGGCCTGTGAGCCGGGTTCTGTCACCACGCCCGGTTGCCCAGGCATGGGAGGCGATCATCCATCTAGGACCGCCGTTGCCGGCGGCCTCGAGCGGCCTACCCGGACGCTCGGGCGGGCAGCCCTCGAACGCGCCCTGTCTGGCCTTGCTCCGGGTGGGGTTTACCGAGCCTCCCCGGTCACCCGAGGAGCTGGTGGTCTCTTACACCGCCGTTTCACCCTTACCGTCGCGGCCCGCGTCAGCGATGCGGACCGCGCCGGCGGTCTCTTCTCTGTGGCACTGGCCTGCGGGTTTCCCCGAGTGGGCGTTACCCACCACCCTGCCCTGTGGAGCCCGGACTTTCCTCGCGACGCTCTCCCCGGAGGAAGAAGCATCCCGCGATCGCCCGGCCGACCTGACCTCGCCCGAACATTGTACGGGCAATGTCTTCCAAGGGACCCCCGGTAGGATTCCGGGGTGCTCATCCTCCTGCCGCCCTCCGAGGGCAAGACCCCTGCGCCCGGCGGCGCCGCCGTCGACCTCTCCGCGCTGAGCTTCCCGTCCCTCGAGGTGCCCCGCAAGCAGGTCATGGCGAGCCTTGCGGAGGTGAGCGGGCGGGACGACGCGCTGGAAGCGCTCGGAGTAGGCGCGTCGCTTGCGGACGACGTCGAACGCAACCGGCGGCTCCATGCCGAACCGGCGGCTCCCGCGCACCAGGTGTATTCAGGGGTGCTCTACGAGGCGCTCGGCTACGCCTCCCTCTCGCCGGCCCAGCGCCGGAAGGCCGACGCCTCGATCGTCGTCGTCTCGGCGCTGTGGGGCGCCGTCGGCTTCGCGGACCTCGTCCCCGCCTACCGGCTCTCGATGTCGACGGCGCTCCCCGGCCTGGGGCGGCTCGCATCGTTCTGGAAGCCGCTCCTCGCCGGAGCCCTCGAAGAGCGCGCCTCGCACGGCCTCGTCATCGACTGCCGCTCGAGCACGTATGCAGCCGCCTACGCTCCCCCGGCTGCCCGCACGGTGACGGTTGACGTCTTCACGGAGCGGAACGGAAAGCGGACGGTCGTGAGCCACTTCGCCAAGCATCACCGGGGCGAGTTCGTGCGGCATCTGATCACCCGCAAGGGCCGTGCTCCCGGGACGCCCCAAGCGCTGCTGACGGCCGCGCGCGAACGCTGGACCGCAGAGCTCCGCGAAGGCGCAGGCAGGAAGCCGGCCTCGCTCGCCCTCATCCTCGAGGGGTAGTCAGCTCCACTCAGGCGAGCGGACGAGAATGCAGCCGGAGTCGGGGCAGAAGACGACATCGTCCTCGGCGGCCCCGCGAATCGCTGCGAGGTCGCCCGGGCTGAGTGACATGCCCGAGCCCTCCGACGTGCCATGGAACAGGCGCGCGGCCCCGACCCCGCGTTTCGCGAGGGTCTTCTCGTACACCTCCACGAGCGCGGGCTCGATGGCGCCCGCGACCTCGGACCGTTCGGCGGCGACGTGCGCCCGCTCCTGCGCCACGGCGGCGAGCTGGGCGTCGAGCTCGCTCCGGAGGGCGGCGCTTGCCGCCTGCGCCTGGGCCAGCTCAGCAGCCGCGGCAGCCTGCCGCTCCCGCAGCCCGTCGAGCCGCTCGAGGACCTCGAGCTCGGCGTCCTCGAGGTCCGAGCGCCGCGCGGAGAGCCCCTCGATGTCATGTTGGAGCGCCTGGAGATCCTTCGAAAGGCCCCCCGCATAGAGCCGTGCCTCATCCTTCTCGATCCGGGCGCTGACCTGCTCGACGTTCTGTTCGACCTTGACGAGCTCGGCCTGTGCTTCCTCGACGGCGAGGTCCGCCTCGCGCGCTGCCCGGGAGGCAGCGGCCAGTTGCTCCGCCGTCGGCGCAAGCCGCGGGTCGGCGTCGAGCGCCTGCCTGCGCAAGTCCAAGGAGTGGAGCTTCGCATCGAGCGCCTGGAGGTCGAGCAGCTTGAGCTGTTCTGCGGCGGGGGCCTTGGGCATAGTTCCTCCTAGCGGGTCCGAGCGTGACGCCCGTGGCTGCGACTCTATCCCTCGCCCGGCGTGAGGATGAAGTCCCACGGGTCGGTATTGACGGTGGACACCCGGATGTCGATCACGTGCCCCTGATCATGGAGCACGTTGTCGAGGGCCTGGGCTGCGGCGGGCAGCCACAGCCACTCACTCGCGAAATGGCTCACGTCGATGAGGTAGGGCCGGCCGTCCGGGCTCGACTCGCGTGCCTCCGAAGCTGGATGGTGCCGCAGGTCTGCCGTCACGTAGACGTCGGCGCCGGCGGCCCGGACGCTCTCGAAGAGGCTGTCCCCCGCGCCGCCGCACAGTGCGACACGGCGCACGAGCCCGTCGCGGTCCCCCGAGACGCGGACGCCGCCAGCAACCGTCGGGAGGATTCCGAAGAGGGTGCCGGCGAAGTCGGCGAGGCTCGTGAGTTCCGGAAGCTCACCCACTCGGCCGATGCCCTCCTCAGGGAGACCGTTCTCCGCCTTCGTGAGGGGCTCGACGTTCTCGAGCCCGAGGGCGTCGGCGAGCACGTCGGACACGCCGCCGACGGCGCTGTCCCCGTTCGTGTGGACCGTGAGAAGGGCTGTGCCGGACTCGATGAGTCGATGCACGGCGCGTCCCTTGGGCGTGTTCGCGGCGACGGAGTTGACGCCGCGCAGCAGCAGCGGATGGTGGGTGATCAGGAGGTCGGCCCCCCACGTCACGGCCTCTTCGATCACCTCGAGGACGGGGTCCACAGCGAACAGGACTTTCGTGACCTCCTGCGAGGGATGCCCCGTCACGAGGCCGACGGCGTCCCACCCCTCAGCGAGCGACTCGGGCCAGAGCTCCTCGACGGCGAGCAGCACCTGGGCGAGCGTTGCTGCGGAAGCCGGCGACTCGGCGTCGTCCGCGGCCTCCGCCGGTGCGGCCTCCGCAGCCGGGGCCTGGTCAGTCTGCGCCTGCTCGGCGGGCGCCTCCTCAGTCAGGGTCTCCTCGGCCCCCTCCTGTGGAGCCTTCCCGGGACGTCCGTCGTCCGTCACCGCGCCTTCCGCTGGCATCTCAGATCCAGTGCTCTGTCCCGTTCCGCTCTCCTCAGCCACTAGGCCCGGTCCTCTCTCGGGAATCTTCCGCTCGTCCCGGACATTGTAGGCAGCATGAAGACCTTCATTCTGGGCGGCGGATGCTTCTGGTGCCTCGACGCCGTCTACCAGAAGACGCGTGGCGTGACGTCGGTTGTCTCGGGCTACACGGGCGGCGCCCTGCCGAATCCCGACTACTACAGCGTGTGCAGCGGGATGACCGGGCATGCGGAGGTGGTGGCCGTGACGTTCGACGAAGCGGTCATTCCAGCCGAAACCCTCCTCGACATGTTCTTCGCGATGCACGACCCGACGACGCCCAACCGGCAGGGCTATGACGTAGGCACGCAGTACCGCTCCTCGATGTTCTATGTGGACGATGAGGAAAAGGTCCTCTTCGAGGAGGCGATCGAACGGAATCAGCCGCTGTGGGACCGTCCGATCGTCACAGAGGTCACGCGCGCGAGCACGTTCTACCCCGCCGAGGAATTCCATCAGGACTACTACGCCAAGAACCCGAACGCGGGCTACTGCCACGTGATCATCAATCCCAAACTCGCCAAGGCCCGGAAATATTACTCGGCGTGGCTTGACGCCTAGCTCTCATTTGAGGGCATGGCTAGGCTGAGCGCGGCCAGCCCCACGCGCTGCCGGGATTGAACGCGCCCCGAATCGACAAGAAGGAACCCATGCGCATCTACGATGACGTCACCCAGCTGGTCGGCAACACGCCCCTCGTCCGGCTCAACCGCCTCACGGAGGGCCTGGGCGCGGACGTCGCGGTCAAGCTCGAGTTCTACAACCCCGCCAACAGCGTCAAGGACCGCATCGGCGTCGCCATCGTCGATGCGGCCGAGAAGTCCGGTGCGCTCAAGCCCGGCGGCACGATCGTCGAAGGCACCTCGGGCAACACGGGCATCGCGCTCGCGCTCGTGGGCGCTGCGCGCGGCTACAAGGTCATCCTCACGATGCCCGAGACGATGTCGACCGAGCGTCGCGTCCTGCTCCGCGCCTACGGCGCCGAGATCATCTTGACCCCAGGCTCCGAGGGGATGCGGGGCGCGGTCGAGAAGGCCCAGGAGATCGTCGCGAACACCGAGAACTCGATCTGGGCTCAGCAGTTCGCGAACCCCGCCAACCCCGCGATCCACCGGGCGACCACGGGCGAGGAGGTCTGGAACGACACCGACGGCAAGGTGGACATCTTCGTCGGCGGAATCGGCACGGGCGGCACGATCACGGGCGCGGGCCAACTCCTCAAGGAGCGCAAGCCCGGTCTCCAAGTCGTGGCCGTCGAGCCGAAGGACTCGGCCATCCTCAACGGCGGCGCCCCTGGACCGCACAAGATCCAGGGCCTCGGCGCGAACTTCGTGCCCGAGGTGCTCGACACGAACGTCTACGACGAGGTCCTCGACGCGACGCTTGAGGACTCCGTGGCGACGGCCCGCGCCCTGGCTACCCAGGAAGGCATTCTGGGCGGCATCTCCTCCGGTGCCGCCGTGTGGGGCGCTCTCGAACTCGCTAAGCGCCCTGAGAACGCCGGCAAGCTCATCGTCGTCGTTGTCCCCGACTTCGGCGAGCGATACATCTCGACCGTCCTCTTCGACGACATCCGCGGCTGAAGTCGCCCCTTTCGGCGGGCTGCGGTAGAAAGAAGCCTGTGTCTCTGATCAAACGCACCTTCGCGCGGCTTCGGGAGGACCTCGAGTCTGCCCGCGCCCACGACCCCGCAGCCCGCGGAAACGTCGAGAACTTCCTCGCCTATTCGGGGCTTCACGCCATCTGGATCCATCGCCTCACACACCAGATGTGGCAGAAGCCCGAACTGCGCTTTCCTGCGCGCCTCATCTCCCAGGCCGGGAGGTTCCTGACCGGCATCGAGATCCACCCCGGCGCGACCATCGGCCGTCGATTCTTCATCGATCACGGCATGGGGGTCGTGATCGGAGAGACGTCAGAGATCGGCGACGACGTCATGATCTACCACGGGGTGACCCTTGGTGGCCGCTCGCTCGCCAAAGTCAAGCGGCATCCCACGATCGGCGACGGCGTCACGATCGGGGCGGGCGCCAAGGTGCTCGGGCCGATCACCATCGGCCGCGGCAGCGCCGTGGGGGCCAACGCGGTGGTGGTGAAGGACGCTCCCCCGAACTCGATCGTGACCGGTATCCCGGCGACGTGGCGCCACAGGGACGCAGTCAAGGAGACCAAGCCAGCGGTCGATCCGGCGGAGTACTACTACATCTGACGGGTCGGGTGTATCCGCCGGATCGGGTGAATTCGCCGGGTCGGGCGTACCCGCCGGGTCAGGTGTATCCGCCGGGTCGGGTGAATTCGACGGGTCAGGCTTCGCCGGGCATGCACGCCCCGTTTACCCGGGGTTCGCCAGCTCGCGGACTGGGGCAGAGATGCTCGCCCCATGACCACGACGCCTCCTGAAAACTCCGCTGTCTCCCGTCGTCGACTCCTCATCGGAGCAGGCCTGGCGGCGGCTGCCGGCTCGGCCGCGATCGCAGCCCCGGCGAACGCTGCCCCGGGTACGCCCCAAAGTTCGAGCAGGGACCTTCCCGGCTCCCTGTCAGCCTCCGACGCCGTCTCGGTTCCCACGGTCGATGGCCTCCACCTCCAGTTCGGCGCCGATGCGTCGAGCGTGATCGTGGTCTCCTGGCACACGCTGCAGCCGGTCACCGATGCTCGCGTGCTCCTCGGCGACGGGCACGGCAACTTCAACGCGGCCGTCCCCGCAGTCACCAAGAGCTACGTCGATGCCAAGTCGGGACGCACCGTCTACACGCACCACTCGACCCTCACAGGGCTCCAGCCCTCTACCGGCTACCTCTACGCCGCCGTGCACGCCGGCTCCACGCCGGAGTTCGGAACGTTCACCACGGGTCCGCGGGGCCGGTCACGCGTGACCTTCACGAGCTTCGGCGACCAGGGCACGCCGACCCTCGGCAAGCAGCAGTCTGGAAGCACCACGTGGGTCAACGACAATCTCGGCTCGCCCGCCGCGGGCGATACAACCGGTGGAGTCGAGCGGGTTCAGCCCATGTTCCACCTGTTCAACGGTGACCTGTGCTACGCGAACCTCGCCACGGACCGCATCCGCACGTGGTGGGACTTCTGGGCCAACAACTCCCGCAGCGCGCGCAACCGCCCGTGGATGCCGTCGGCCGGCAACCACGAGAACGAGCTCGGGAACGGGTCCATCGGCTACGCCGCCTATCAGACGTACTTCACGGTTCCCGAGGCCGGTGGCCAGACGGACGTGACGCGCGGGCTGTGGTACAGCTTCACGGTCGGCGCCGTCCGCGTCATCTCGCTCGCCAACGACGACATCTGCTATCAGGACGGCGGGAACTCCTACGTCCGCGGGTACTCCAAGGGTGCCCAGAAGGCATGGCTCGAGGGCGAGCTCAAGGCGGCCCGGGCGAGCCGGGACGTCGACTGGATCGTCGTGTGCATGCACCAGGTCGCGATCAGCACCGCGAACAACTTCAACGGCGCCGACCTCGGCGTCCGGCAGGAATGGGTTCCGCTGTTCGACCAGTACGGGGTAGACCTCGTGGTGTGCGGCCACGAGCACCACTACGAGCGTTCGCACCCGATCCGGGGCCAGCAGCCGAACCAGACCCTCACGCCCATCCCAGCCGCCACCGACACCCAGACCGTGGATACGACGCAGGGCACCGTCCACATGGTCCTCGGCGGGGGCGGGACCTCGGTGCCGTCGAACCAGCTCCTCTTCACGCCGCCCGAGTGCCGCGTGATCGTCTCCGTTTCGGCCCTGCCCGACCCGAACACCGGGCACCGGGCACCGGTCTACGTCCATGAGCAAGCGCCGTGGTCCGCGGTGCGGGACGCGGCCAAGGCCTACGGTTTCGGCGCCTTCGAGGTGGATCCGGGCCTGCCCGGCGGGGAGACCACCATGAAGGTCACGTATTACAACGTGACCGGCGTCGGCGGTGGCCTCGAGGCGTTCGAGACCTTCACGCTCCGTCGGCCGCGCTCGGACGCGCGCCCCTGACGAGTCGCCCCTGACGAGTCCGTCAGAGCCTCGAGCAACGGACGACGGCGCCGCCCACCTCTCGGTGAGCGGCGCCGTCGTCCGTGTGCTGGGGAAGCTCAGTGCGTGTCGACCGCCGAGACCTCCGAGCGGTCCTCGCCCCACAGGGTGTGGAAGGTGCCCTCGGTGTCCACCCGCTGGTAGGTGTGGGCTCCGAAGAGGTCGCGCTGGCCTTGGATGACGGCGGCCGGAAGGCGCTTGCGGCGCAGGCCATCGTAGTACGCGAGCGACGAGGAGAAGACGGGCACGGGAATGCCGAGCTGCACAGCGGTCGCGACCACGCGGCGCCACGCCGGAACGGCATCCCCGACAGACTTCACGAAGGCGGGCGCGAACAGCAGGTTCGCGGGCTTCTCGTCGCCCTTGTATGCCTCCATGATGTCCTTGAGAAGCTCGGCGCGGATGATGCAGCCTGCGCGCCAGAGCGACGCGATCTCGTCGAGCTTGAGATCCCAGCCGTACTCCTTGGCGGCGCTTGAGAGCATGTCGAGCCCCTGGGCGTAGCTCACGAGCTTCGAGGCGTAGAGCGCCTGGCGCACGTCCTCCACAAAGTTCTCGGGGAGGCTCACGTCGCCCTCGTGGCCCGCGAGCGTCTCCTGGGCGATCTCACGCTGCGTCCGCTGCGAGGAGATGCCGCGGGCGAACACGGACTCCGCGATCCCCGAGACCGGGGAGCCGAGGTCGAGGGCGGACTGGACCGTCCAACGGCCTGTGCCCTTCTGCCCCGCCGCGTCCACGACCACGTCGACGAACGGCTTGCCCGTCCTCGCGTCAACATGGCGGAGCACCTCGGCCGTGATCTCGATGAGGAACGAGGAGAGATCGCCCTTGTTCCACTCGTCGAAGATCGCGGCCTGATCTGCGGGCTCGATGCCCGCGCCAGCCCGGAGGAGGTCGTACGCCTCGCCGATCACCTGCATGTCGGCGTACTCGATGCCGTTGTGCACCATCTTGACGAAGTGACCCGCGCCGTCGGTGCCGATCCACGCGCAGCACGGGCTGCCGTCGTCGGCCTTCGCCGCAATCTTCTCGAGCAGCGGGCCGAGCGCCTCGTACGACTCCTTCGAGCCGCCCGGCATGATGGACGGGCCGTTGAGCGCGCCCTCCTCGCCGCCGGAGACGCCCACGCCCACGAAGTGGAGGCCCTTTTCCGCGAGCGCAGCCTCGCGGCGGCGCGTGTCCTCATAGTGGGAGTTTCCGGCGTCGATCACGATGTCGCCCTCCTCGAGGAGCGGCACGAGCTGGTCGATGACCGCGTCCACCGGCGCCCCGGCCTTGACCATGATGAGCACACGGCGAGGCTTCTCGAGCGAGTCGACGAGTTCCCGGAGGGACTCCGTCCGGACGAAGTCGCCCTCGTCGCCGTGCTTGGCGAGCAGGGCGTCGGTCTTCTCGACGGAGCGGTTGTGCAACGCGACGGTGTAACCGTTGCGTGCGAGGTTGCGGGCGAGGTTCGCGCCCATCACCGCGAGTCCGGTGACGCCGATCTGTGCAGACAATGTACTCTCCGTTTCTCGGGCCGAGCCCGCGTTGCTGCGCGGGGTGCGGCCGCAGCCAGTGCCGCAGCCTACGCTAGTAGACCGCGCGCCGCGGCGGGGTTTCTTAACAGCCTATTTCGGCAGACCTAACTTCTCGTCCCAGTTGCCACCATTGCCAGCGGACCCTTGCACACCGCGCGGCGGCGGCGGACGTCACACGACGACAGTCATCCCCCCGTCGACGAAGATCGTCTGGCCGTTGACGAAGTCCGACGCCGACGAGGCGAGCCACACGACGGGGCCTGCCACGTCGTCGACCGTTCCCCAGCGGCGGGCCGGTGTCCGCCCCAGGATCCAGCCGTTGAACTCGGGATCGTCGACGAGGTTCTGGGTCATCTCGGTATGGATGTAGCCGGGGGCGATGCCGTTGATCTGGAGTCCCGAGCCGGCCCATTCGGCCGTCATGGCGCGCGTGAGATTGCGGAGACCGCCCTTCGCCGCGGTGTACGCGCCGATCGATGGCCGGGCGAGATCGGTCTGCACCGAGCAGATGTTGATGATCTTCCCGGCACCCCGAGCGGCCATGCCCCGGGCGGCCTCGCGTCCGACCAGGAACGCGCTTGTGAGGTCGGTGCGGATCACGCGGTCCCAGTCGGCTGGGTCGAGGTCGAAGAGCGGGACGCGATGCTGGATGCCCGCGTTGTTGACGAGGATGGTGAGCGGCCCCGCCTTCTCCTCGGCTTCGTGGATGCCCGCTGCCGCTCCCGCTGGATCGGTCACGTCGAATGCGACCGCATGGACGCGGTCTGCCCCGTACACAGCGGCGAACTCCTGGCGCGCCTCCTCCGTCCGCTGGGGATCACGGCCATGGATGACGAGGGTTGCGCCGGCATCGGCGAGCCCTCTGGCGAGCGCCTTGCCGATGCCCCGGCTCGATCCGGTGACGAGGGCGGTCCGGCCGGAGAGGTCGAAAGGTGAGGTCATGGTCGCGTCTCCTGGGTGTGGCTGCCGCACTTCGTTCTGAGTCATGAAGAATCTCCTCATCGCGGTTGTTCAGCATACTAGTCGCTTTTCAGTAGACTGGACGCATGAGTTCTGAGTCACTTTCCGCCAGCCCCGCCTCTCCTGTTCAGGGAGCCGAACCACTCAAGGTGGCCATTGCTGTGCCCCTCGAGGCGGAGCTCGTCGAGGCAATCCGCGCCGTCGACCCGAGCGTCACGGTCCTCTTCGAACCCGACCTCCTCCCGCCCGAGCGCTTCCCCGCAGACCATTCCGGCGATCCGGCCTTCCGGCGCTCGCGGGACGCGGAGGAGCGCTATTGGAAGCTCATGAACTCGGCAGACGTGCTGTACGGGTTTCCGAACGAGTCCGCGGCTGGGTTCGCGCGGGTGGTCGCGGAGAACCCGCGCCTGCGGTGGGTCCACGCGATGGCCGCCGGGGCTGGCGGAGCCGTCAAGGCAAGTGGGGTCTCGACGGCGGATCTCGAGCGCGTCATGGTCACCACCTCTGCCGGTGTACATGCGCTCCCGCTCGCCGAATTTGCCCTTATGGGAATCCTCAACGGTCTCAAGAGGACCGCCGAGCTCGCCGTCGATCAGCGCGCGAAGCGCTGGCCCGAGCTCCGCACCCCGACGCGCCTCGCCGCGGGCTCTCACGTCGTCATCGCTGGCCTCGGCGAGATCGGCCTCGAGACCGCACGGCTCGCCCGCGCCCTGGGCATGACCGTGAGCGGCACGAAGCGAAACGCCGAGCCGATCGAGGGCATCCGCGAGGTGGCCACGGCGGACCGGCTTCCCGAACTCGCCGCGCACGCGGATGCAGTCGTCAACACGCTTCCCGGGACGCCCTTCACTGAGCGGCTCATCGGCCGCGAAGTGTTCGCGGCCCTGCGGCCGGGGACGATCCTCGTCAACGTGGGGCGCGGCACCGTGGTCGACGAGGACGCCCTCCTAGATGCCCTCGAGGATGGGACGGTCGGCTACGCGTGCCTCGACGTCTTCGCCGTGGAGCCCCTGCCCGCGGGTTCTCCGCTCTGGGACCACCCGAACGTTCTCGTCTCGCCCCACACCTCGGCGCTCAGCGTCGCCGAGAACCGCCTCATCGCCGAGCGCTTCGCAGAGAACCTGCGCAAGTTCCTCGCGGGTGCCCCGCTCCCCCACCGCGTAGACCCGGTTCACTTCTACTGACGGCCGGGGCGGCCCATGCGCCCCGATCAGCGCATGGGCCACTGCCCCATCGGATTCCCCAATGCTTGAGCGAGTTCCTTCAGCTCCGAGACCATCGTCTTCTTCTGCTCCTCCGTGAACGTCGCCTTGAGTGCCGTCACGCTGACGCCCAGATTCGGCCCGTGGGCGCCTCGGGTGGGAACAGGGACGCCCAGGCAGACCACCCCGAGGGTGGACTCCTCGTCCTCGAAGGCGAAGCCCTCCTGCCTGATCCGGCGGAGTTCTTCCTTGAACTGCCTGCCGCTGCTGATCGAATGCGGCGTGAGAACGGGAAGCTCCGCGTCGTCGGGGTACATCTCCTCCCAGTCTCGTTCGTGGAGGCGAGCGACGAGCGCCTTGCCGACCGCGCACAGCGACGCCGGCATCTTGTCCCCGATCGTCGACGTGAGCCGCACCGCCGGGTGGCCTTCATAGCGGGCCAGATAGATGACGTGGTCGCCTTCGAGCAGGGCGACACGCACCGTCTCGCGGGACAGGGCGGGCGACCGCCCGCAGAATTCGTAGAACTCGCGGATCTCGTCGCGACGGCTCAGATAGGACGCTCCGAGTTCGACGAGCTTGCGGCCCAGCGAGAACTCGCTTCCCGCCCGCACCACGAGGCCGGCATCCTCGAGGGCCTGGAGAATGTTCGACGTCGACGACTTGGGGATTCCGAGTTCGCGCGCAAGGTCGCTCAGGGTTGCTCGGCCCGACGCCGACGCCCCCAGCACATCCAGGACGGCCGCGGCGCGGGTGACGGCGGGAGCGGGCGACGACGACGCCTCGCCCCGCTCGCGCTCAGACTCTGCCGCCGAGTCTGATGGTCGGATCGGTCCCACGTCGCTCCTCACGTCGGCGGGTCCGCCCGCCCTTCTGTCCAAAATACTGAACACAGCACATTCTAGTGAGAACCCACGCAGCCCGGCCTGATTTGCCTCTTCACAAGAAGTTCACCTAGCATTCACACAGAGCCTCCCACCGCGGCATCCCCCAATGGCTGCGGCGGGAGGCTCTTTCCATGCCCGCGCCTCTCTCAGCTCACGCGATCACGCAGGCTCCACCCGCCCGTGGCGTCGCGGACAAGTTCGAAGGTCGTGAGGCCGCGCCCGCGCTGCCCGGGCAGCGCCTGCACCTGCCAGACCTCGACGTCCACGCGGCCCAGGCCGCGCGGGACACCGCGCTTGCCTTCCCACCACGGCACGCGCTCGAACCAGCGAACAGGCTCTGCAGCGATACGCCAATCCAGGCTTCCGCGAATGAACGACCGGGGCTCGCCGTCGACGGTCGTGCGCACGAGAACTTTCTCCATAACCCGGAGGCTATGGGGCCGCCCCGACATTTCAACGCGGGGGCTGTGGTGGGTCCTACCGGGATCGAACCGATGACATCCACGGTGTAAGCGTGGCGCTCTACCAGCTGAGCTAAAGACCCTTGCCCGGCACGGGCCGGCGCTGGACTACTCTACCGGATATCGGCCAGAGCAGCCGAATACGCGTCGACGTCCCGCGCCTCGCCAGCCGGATTGACCGTGCGGAATCTCAGAATCCCCTCGCGGTCGAGGATGAAGGAGCCCCGGCGGGCCATCCCGTTCGCCTCGTCGAACACGCCGTACCGCCTGGCAACATCACCGTGCGGCCAGAAGTCGGCCAGGAGATCGAAGCCATATCCTTCAGCCTCGGCGAAGGCCCTCAGTGCGAACTTGCTGTCGACCGACACGGCCAGAACCCGGGCGGAGGCTCCCGCGAAGACGTCCCACCGGTCGCGGATCTGGGCGAGTTCGCTGGTGCAGATCCTGGAGAAGGCAAACGGATAGAAGACGATCACGACAGGCGAACCCCGCAAGGCCGAGAGCCGTACTGGTTCGCCGAACTGGTTGGGGAGTTCGAAGTCGGGAGCCGGGCTTCCGATCCCGAGGGCCTTTGGCTCGCCCTGCAGGAAGGTCACTTCTTGCGCGCGAGCCGCGTTGCGTGCCAATCCTTCGAGACGCCAGCGGTGGAGGTCGAGTGCAGGCCGGCCGTAGGCGCAGCTTCCTGCACCTCTGCCGGAGGGACGTAGCCCTCACGTCCCTGCTTGGGCGTCAGGAGCCAGATGACTCCATGATCCTCGAGCGTCGTCTGGGCGTCGACCAGCATGTCCACGAGGTCTCCGTCGCCGTCGCGCCACCAGACGACCACAGCATCGACCACGTCATGCTCATCCTCGTCGAGGAGTTCGGATCCCACCGTGTCTTCGATGGCGGCTCTGAGGTCGAAGTCGACGTCCTCGTCGTAGCCGAACTCCTGGATCAGGTCTCCGTCCTTGAAACCCAATCGCCCCGCCACGTTGCTTCCCGCGGCGGTGTCGGTCTCGCCCACGTTCTTCCTCCTTGCAGTGTTCATGTGCATCCGCGCCAATTCCCGGCCCTGAGTACTGGATACCACGCCCGGTCAGCACGCGGAATGTACCTATAAGCCAACACCGTTTGGCGCGTAGCATCAAGCGCACGCGCTGCGCGTGCCCAGCCGACCCGACTAGAGTGACAGAGAGCGCGCCGCTGCTCTAGCTGGGGAACCCGGCTGCCTAGAGGGGCGCCCACACGAAAACGGGCCTGCACGTAGGGCCCAGCGACGATATCGCCCGACGTCCGGCAGCCACCAGCTCCGGGCCAACGGGCTCGAAGAGAGGTTTGGACGTGTCTGTAGGAGAGGAAACCTCGCACATCCTCAGCGGCCTGACGAATCAGCTGCCGGACCGCGACCCCGAAGAGACCGCCGAATGGATCGAGTCTCTCGACGCCCTGATTGAAGAACAGGGCACCGAGCGCGCGCAGTACATCATGCGCAGCCTTCTGCAGCGGGCGGGTGCCCAGAGTGTCGGCGTCCCGATGGTGACCACGACGGACTTCGTCAACACGATCCCCGCGGATCAGGAGGCCGAGTTCCCCGGCAACGAGGAGTACGAGCGGCGTTACCGTGCGTGGATGCGCTGGAACGCTGCGATCATGGTGCACCGTGCGCAGCGGCCGGGCATCGGGGTCGGCGGTCACATTTCGACCTACGCGGGCGCCGCGACGCTCTACGAGGTCGGCTTCAACCACTTCTTCC